>JAHWIB010000011.1 GCA_019322815.1 Candidatus Woesearchaeota archaeon
ATCTTGCTATTCTTCCATTTCCATCTCCAAAAGGATGGATCTCTACAAATTTATAATGGGCTGATGCAGCAAATTCAACTGGATGCTCTTTCTTCTTATTTTTTGTGTACCATTCAAAATAAGATTTCATTAATTTTTCAACATCCTGCCAGTCAGGGCATCTATAATCACCAACCCTTACATTATAATCTCTTAATTTCCCTGCTATATCAGATTTTGACTCCTGAAAAATATACCTGTGCCATTTTAAAATTAATGTTAAACTTAAGTCTTTTTTTTCATTTAACATCTGGAGAAATGTTTCTGAATGTCTGATAGTTTCCTGGATATCTCTTATTGATTTATTAGGAGCTATTTTTCTTTTTATTAATTCCTCTGTCTCTTCTCTTGTTATTGTTGAGCCTTCTATAGCATTAGTGTTGTAAGTGAAATTTACTGAAAAATCTATTAATAACTCTCTTTTAACAGAAAGAGGATATTTTCTCCATTCTTTTTTAAAATTGTTTTTTATTCTGCTGAGTTTAGTATATAACTCTTTTTTTGTTTCTCTTAAAAAATCAGATTTTATCTTTTCAATGTTCTTTGGTATAGATTTTCCTAAATATCTTTCTTTTGTTATTATTTTCCCGCCTCTTCTATAAGAATGCTTAAGATAATAATAATTCTTTTTCTTTACGATTTCCATATATTCTTTATACCCTTACATTTATTTAAATTTTTCTATTTTTAAGTAAAATGTAAGGGGAAAATCAAAGCGCCTCATTCTAGGCTGAATATTGTTGTGTTTAATACTACAACATTGTTTTATATAATTCTTTGACTTATAAGATTATAGGTGTTCAGACAGCAGGACTAGATTATGTTCATAGCCCTTTGTCTTCATTTCTCCTGCGAAATGAGCACCTGACAAGGGGCTATATACTAATGAAGGTGAAGAAGATGGAAACAATTGAACAAATATGCGGAAACAGGCATTCATGGTTCTACCAAATCACAGACAGGTTTGGATTAACAAGGCCAACTTCAAGAGTAATAAGGGCTCTTAATCACAGAATAGCAGAAGAAAGAAGAAATTTGAAGAAAACAGAAGATCGCTCTTCTAGATTAGATATAGAAGATAGAATAGCTCAATATAAAGTTCAAGCTCTAGATCTGCAAGTTCAAGATGATTTAGTTAGTGCAGCTCAAAGTGTATTAGGCAAAGAATTCAATACTTTAGAAAAGGTGTGTGGATATATTAATCCTAAGATAAGAGTAGTAGAAATAACAGAAACTCAAACTCCATCAGGGACAACAGCAGGAACAATAATTTCTGTCGCAGAAAAAGAATCTCAAGCTTATAGACAAAGAAAAAGAACTGTATTAAGAAAGATGCAGCATTGCTTTGAAAAAAAATATGGAGATATGGATAAAAAAGTAGAAAAAGAGATAAGATATGAAAAAATAGCTTCTGATAAATATAGTGAAGCAATAATGAATATAAATCAATATGGAAGAGAATTAGATAAAGTAGAAAAGGAAATAGAAGAAGTTTCTGCAAGACGCAGCAGGATACAAAAAGAATTAAAATCAGTTGTAGAAAAAGAAAAAACATTGGAAAATTCTGGTAAGTCTACTGGAGATATAGAGTTATATAAAGAACTTTTTTCAAATTATTTAAGAGAATTAAAAGATTCTTTAACATCCTGCAATATAGATTTAGAAGAAAAATCATTCAAAAGAAGAGAATACAAAAGAATATTTATTGATAATGAAGAATGTGCAGATTCAATGAACAGTATAATAGATGGAATACAAAGAAGAATTGATCATTACTACAAATGGTCAAGATTTTATGAAAAAATCAAAGGAGCAGCAGATGAATTAGACAAAGAATTTGCTGCAGCAAAAGCAGCTTAATTAATTTTAAAGGTGAATAAAAATGATTGAAGAAAAAGTTGAATCAGCTTTGCATAATGCAAAAAGACAAGTAGAAGAGGTTTTAGAAGGGAGATCAGTATCAGGTTGTTTGGGTTATGTTGAAGGTAAAATTAGGGAATTAGAGCCAAAACATAAGGAACTTCTAGAAGAATATACAAGATTTATTAGTTCTCTAGGAAATGTTAGCAGGGTAGAAGAAAAACAAAGAGAGATAAAAGAAATAGAAGGCCAGCTTGATGATCTGACTCACATAAGCAGAGTGATAAATAATTATATTGAATTTGCTGACGAATATCAAGAAGTCAGAAGAGTTATTAATGTAACAAGAGGCATTGATATTTTAGATAAAGTAGGATTAAGTTTCTTAAGAAAAAAAGTGATGAGCGCTTTGTTATCTTCTGTTTATAGTGACCTTATAAAAGTAGCTCATTTTTCAGTGAATTATAAAAGAGGAGCTAATCTAATCAGAGAACGTTTAGAAGATTACAAAGAATCAATTGAAAATTATCAAGAAGATATTAGAGTTTTAGATGAGAAGGTTGAAAAATTTAAAGGTTATATTGCTACTGTTATGGCGGAATTTGAAGCAAGAAGAGAAAAAGGTGAAGGAGAATATATAGAAGATTTTCCTGACATAAATGAAAGGTATGAAGCATTTAAGGAAGGTCAAGGCAAATGTTTTGAAATAAGTGAAGAGAGAGTAAAAACATTAAAGATATTAGATATTGAAAAGAGTAAACATGAAGAATTAAGAAGATCTGCAGAGAGTAGAATAGAAGAACTTGCTCCAATGACTACATTATACGAAGCTGTTTGTGATCTAATGGGAAAAGATCCTGAAGAAGAAATTAGAAAACTTGATAGCTTGAAAACAAGAATTTTAATGCCAAATGAAGGATATAGTAATGCTGCTTAATCAATATCAAAAATTAATTCAGAGCCTCCCCAGCTTTTTATTTTTATTTTCTTTTCTTCAATCACTTTGCCTGCTATCTTTGCATTGATATTGAATTTTTTAAGCTCTTCAATGACTTTTTCTGGCTCTGGTGTTATTATTGCTAATCCCTGGCCCATATTCCATGTCTTGTATGCTTCTTTATCTTCTATATCTCCTATTTCCTGGCAGTGCTGCATTGCTTTGCATGGCTCAAATAGATTATCTAATTCTGCTCCATAATTAGACGGCTTCAAAACTCTTCCTAGTTTGCCTGGAATTCCTCCGCCTGTAATATGGACAACACCATTTATTTTGCAGGAGCCGTTTGTCTTAAAGCCGCCGTGCAGACAAACGACTGCTTTTGAATAGATTGTTGAAGGTGTTAAAACTAAATTTCCAAGTTTTTCTCCTTCAAATTCCTGCTCATGCCAGTTATCTCCATATTTTGCTTCAAATGTTTTTCTTGCTAATGATAATCCATTTGATCTAAATCCTTTTTCTTCCAGAACAACAATTGAATCTCCTAATTGGATCTCCTTTCCTGTAAATAGTTTATTTTTATTTGCAAACCATACCAATCCTGAACACCAGTTGTATTTGAATTTTCCATATCCACCAACTGCATCCCCTAATTCAGCTAATTCTCCATTGATAACAGCAACATTTGCTTGTTTTGCAGCTTCAACATATCCATCTGCTAACTGCTGGATCATAGGTATATCTGGATTGTCTCCTAAAGAATTAATATCTAATACAGAGCCGATCAAAACAGGCTCTGCTCCTCTTACAATTGCATCATCACAAACCATAGCAAACAAATCAAAAGCAATTGTAGAATGATTATTCATTCTTTGGGCTATCTCTACTTTTGTTCCAATACCATCAAAACCCATGCACATCAGGCTTCCCTCAGGCAATTGGCTTATGTCTATTGCTCTAACACCAGAAAAATCATCAAAAGGAACAATTATCTCTCCAATATTTCCCTGCCTGTTTTCAAATGTTTTCTTAGCTGCTTCATATAAAATCTTTGAAGCTTTATCTCCAAGTTTTATATTGACGCCTGCTTTTGAATAATCTATTTGCATTTTTTTAGTATATTTATTATCTCTTTTAAATTATTTATCATATAATCTGGGTTACTTTGTTTTAATCTTTGATTACTAAAATAACCTCCAGTTAATGCAATCCTTTTAATACCTAACTTTCTTCCAATCTCAACTTCCTCAGGAGAATCTCCAATAATAAATACTTTATTTTTATTATAACCTTTAAGATAACTTTTCAATTTTTGAAATTTACTCTTCTTTTTCATAGAAGTAGATTTATCAGAAGTTGCTAGCACTTTAAGAAAATAATCTTTTATTTTTAATCTTATTAATTGATTATCTATTCCTTTTATAGTATGATTGCTCAATATAACTGATTCAAAGTTATTTCTTTTCAGCCATTCTAAGACCTTTTTAATATTCTTCCTTGTTCTAATCCTTGAAACTCTTTTCTCATAATATTCATGAAAAATATCTCCGCATTTTTTAGATTTTTGTGCTAATTCCTTCTTATCAGCACCCTGCATTGCATAAAAATCATTAGCAGGTATCCTAAAAGTCTCACGATAAGTCTTAAGATTAACTGGCTTCCCCCTAAAAGCCTTCAATACCATATTGTCTGCATACAAACAGGCAAGAGTATCTGCAATAATAACCCCATTCCAATCAAAAACAATTAGTTTTTTACTCATTTCACACCCCAAGTAGAATAAATCCTAAATGTTATTTAAATGTTTTCCAAAGAAATATTAAACTATTTCTACGTCTGATTTTTGGCCAGTGATCCCATCATAAACCTGATATAAAGCCCTTATTGTCTCAACTTGTGCCCAATCAGAACTTCTTGCAAGCTCCAATATCCTTCTTAATTGTGTTTCACCAATACCTTCTGATTCTAAAAGCTTTCCCTCAGCAAGACTTGTAATAGTTGCTTCTATACCTTCTATAAATGCTCTTTGAAATTCATGAACTTTTTCATCATCAACTATTCCCTCAAGTCTTAGATAACGCAAAGTACCTACTTTATTACTAAAATAATGACCTATTTGATCTCTTGTATTTGGTGTATATTCCATAACAAAATAATAAAAGAAGTTGTTTAAAAAGGTAAGGAAAAAAATAAAAAAATTAATTAAGAGACTTATCAGCTTCTTCTAGCTTCTTAATCTTTTCTGCGTTTTTGTCTGCAATCTTTTTCTGCAGATCAGGATTGTTGTGGCCTAAGATTGATGCAACATGTCTTGCTACGTTTGCTGGCCTTAATATCAATGAGTTAGAGCTTCCAGGCGGGTTTGTTACACAGCTGCTGTATTCATTCTTGTCAGGAGGGCATGAAACAACAGGATGAACACTATGATAAGAAACAACTCCACTCAAAGCATCTGTTCCTCCTGCAATTGTTATGAAAACAATCGGCTCAACAGAGTCATTGTATTTTACAACTAAGTTTTCACATTTTCCAGGCTGTTTGTGTGCAGAGCAGATATGAACTCTGGAAGCAATTGAATATTTCTCCAGCTCTTCTTTGATCTTATTGATATGTTCCATATCAGAATCAGAGCCAGCTATAATCACAGCAATCCCTCCTTTGATATAACCTTCTTTCTTTAGATTAAACAATAGATCTTCTTTGACATTTCCAGAAGGGAATGTGAATCTGTTGCCAGTCAATTTCTCATATAAATTAATGTACCTAAAAGCAACTTCAATCACATCTTCATCAGCTAATTCAGGAACTTTTCCAGAGCTTCCATAGCTGAATCCTTTTTCAACTAAAACATCTCTTACAAACTGCTTTGAAAGTTCATTTATCTTTAGCTCAGGCTTTGCTTTTAATAATTCAGTAACATTATTGTATTTGCCTGATGACATCTCTATCTTTATCTTATTGAATTTTCCATATTCTTCCATCTCACAATAACGGGAAGAGTCAGGCGTATTAGCCTCGTCTATCAGATGAATATTCTTATTCTCATCTAATCCAAATTCATATTTAGTATCAATAAATATAAAACCTTTGGCTCTTGCAAGATCTGAGCCTCTTTTAAACAATTTGACTGCAGCATCTCTTAATTTTGCTGCTAAGTCTGCTCCTAATTTATCAGCCATATATTCAAAGCTTACATTTATATCATGGTCTCCGTCTTCTGCTTTTGTTGCAGGTGTAAATAATGGCTCATCTAGTTTCTGATAACGCAGCAAGCTATCTGATAATTTATGCCCGCAGAATTCTCTTTTGCCGTTCTCATAGTCAGCTGCCATGCTTCCCCAGACATATCCTCTTACTACAAATTCAAAAGGAATCTTGTCCATCTTTTTCTGGATAACAACATTCTCATAAGGGCTTTTGACCATTGCATTAGGAACAATGTCTTCTGTCTGAGAAAAAGCCCATCTTGTAAAAAGATTCAAAACTCTTCCTTTGAAAGGGATCTGCCTGGACAATACATTATCAAAGCATGAAATCCTGTCGCTTGCAACCATAACAATAGGCTTGCCTAGTTCAGCTGATGTAAAATGAACATCTCTTACTTTGCCTGGCTTGTGCATCCCAAGCTCTGGAATGAATCCTGAGAAAAGTGTATTACTCAGATTTTGTCTAATAACTTCTTTATAATTGTTTTCCATTTTGAATCCTCCAAAATATGAACTTTTTTTCCTTCAATTTTTATTTTTCCATCCTTGAAAAGCTTGATCCCTTCAAGCAAAGCTTTTCCTTCTAATCTCTGGACTTTCACTTTTAATGTATCAGCTGTTTCATCATTATTGATCTTACAGGTTTTCTGGATTATTATAGGCCCTGTATCAGCTCCTTCATCAATAAATATCAATGAGCAGCCAGATACTTTGCATCCTCTTTTCAAGACTTCTTCATGAACATTTAAGTCCATTCCTCCTGCATAAGCAGGAAGTAATGAAGGATGGATATTCATAACCTTATTTCTCCATTTTTCTACAAACCAATTTGACATTAGTTTCATGTAACCTATCAATAATACTAGATCAACATTATGCTCCTGCAGTAATTTATCAACTTCTTTGTCATATGCTTCTCTGTCTTTATCTTTAGGATCCAGAAATACTGCTTTAAATTTATGTTCTCTTGCTCTTTCAAGAATATAAGCATCTTCTACATTGCTTAATACAAATGAAAGCTCAACATCAACTAATCTTTCTTCTTTTATCTCATCAATTATTGCCTGCAAATCAGTTCCTTTTGTAGATCCTAATACTGCTATCTTCAATACCATTATTCTCCCCCTTGTATTTTGTATGCTTTTAGAGTATTTTCCAATAAACAAGCAACAGTCATTGGCCCTGCACCTCCTGGCACAGGAGTTATATATGAACATTTGTCTTTTACATTTTCAAAATCAACATCACCATATATTTTGCCTTGTTCTCTAACTATTCCAACATCAACAATAACTGCTCCTTGTTTTACCATATCAGATGTAACTAAATTTCTCTTTCCAGCAGCAGAAACTATTATATCAGCCTTTTCTGTATGAGCTTTCAGATCTTTTGTTTTGCTATGGCAGACAGTGACTGTTGCTCCTTTTTTGAGAAGCAATTGAGCAGTAGGATTCCCAACAATTATACTATTGCCAATTACAACAGCTTCTTTTCCTGATAATTCAATATTATAATGCTCTAAAAGTTTTATTACACCTATAGCAGTGCATGGAAACAGCCCTTCTTCTCCAAGAATTAATTTTCCAATGTTTGATGGGTGAAAACCATCTACATCTTTTGAAGGAACAACTGCATTCATTATCTTATTTCTTGATATATGAGAAGGAACAGGCATCTGGACTAAGATTCCATTTACTTTTTCATCTTTATTCAATTCCTCAATCAGTTTAAGAACTTCTTCTTCAGAAGTATCTTCACTAAGTTCATATTTATAGGATTCCATACCTACTTCTTTGCACTTTTTTGATTTTATATTGACATATATCTTAGAAGCCTTGTCTTCTCCTATCAGAATAACAGCCAATCCAGGACTATTACCTAAAGAAGAGACTTCCTGCTTAACATTTTCCATTATTTCATTAGATACCTTTTCTCCGTCTAATAATTGCATTTTATTACCCTTTTTTCAGTTATAATTATATCAACCGGCTGGTCATGCTCTTCTGAAGGAACAAAATCAACAATCTGCTCTTCAAATGCCAGGCCAATCTTTAGTGAATCTTTGAATCTTTCCAAAAATTTGTCATAATATCCTTTTCCAAATCCGATCCTTGAGCCTTTTTCATCAAAAGCAATGCCTGGGATTATGACCAGATCAATTTTACCATCATATCTTTCTTTTTTTTCAGGCTCTAAGACTCCAAATTTTCCCTGGACAAGATTTTCAAAATTATTCAATCTCGAAATTTGAATATTTTCATCTTCAACAAAAGGAACAACAATATTTTTTCCTTTTAATAACTCTTTTTTTATAAATTCTTTTGTATCTACTTCAATATTCAGTGAAATATAAGGCATTATTGTTGATGCATTATTATATTCTTCTAATTTAATCAGTGATTCTATTATTTTTTTACTTTTTTCAGCAATAATCTCTTTTGATAAGTTCTTTCTAGTTAAATTTATCTTTTCTCTTATCAGTTCTTTAGTCATTTTGCCTATCAAGCTCTTTTTTTGCAATATCTCGTCTAAAATACATGCCTTCAAAATTTATTTTTGGGATGTTTGAATAAGCTTTATCAACAGCCTGCTTTAATGTAGGAGCTAAAGCAACTACATTCAATACTCTTCCTCCATTTGTATAGATATTTCCATTCTCTTTTTTTGTTCCTGCCTGTATTATATGCACTCCTTCAACATCTTCCAAGCCTGTTATTCTTTTGCCTTTTTCATAGCTTCCTGGATAACCTCCTGATGCTAATACAACTGCCACGCAATGCTCATCAGACCAGTCTAATCTGATGCTGCCAAGCTTTTTATCAATAACTGCATTCATAACATCTATGATATCTGTTTTTAATCTTGGCAAGATAATCTGTGTTTCTGGATCTCCAAACCTGCAGTTAAATTCTAATATCTTTAATCCTCTGTTTGTCTTCATCAATCCAACATATAATACACCTTTGAAGTCAATTCCTTCCTGTTTTATTCCTTTTAAGAACGGCTTGATTATTTTTTCTTCTAATTCTTTTTCATGGCTGTCTAATATTGGTGCAGGAGAATAAGCGCCCATCCCTCCTGTATTAGGTCCTTTATCACCTTCAAAAACAGGCTTATGGTCCTGTGAATAGACCATCGGGCTGAAGGTTTCTGAATCCATAAACACAAGATAAGATGCTTCTTCACCTATCAGGCATTCTTCTACAATGATCTTTGATGAAGCCTGCCCGAATCTATTGTTGATCAAACATTCTTTTGCAAAATCTACTGCTTCTTCTTCTGTATTAGCAACAAAAGCACCTTTTCCAGCTGCCAAGCCGTCTGCTTTTACAACTATAGGAGCTCCTTTTTCTTTGATGTATTTTTCAGCTTCAGAAAAATCAGTAAATTCCCTGAATTCGACGCTAGGCAGATTATATTTATGCATAAATCTTCTTGCAAAAGATTTAGAACCTTCAAACTGCGCTGCTTTTTTATTAGGGCCAAATGCTCTTATTCCTGCTGCTTCAAAAGCATCAACAATTCCATTTGATAGAGGATCTTCTGGGCCAACTATGACCAAATCAATATCTTTTTCTTTTGCAAAATTAACCAAAGCATTGTTATCTATTATATCTATATTATTGCATTCTGCAATTTCTGCAATGCCTGGATTGCCTGGAACAGCAAATAATTTGTTTAATAATCTTGATTCAGAGACCTTTAATGCCAATGCATGCTCTCTTCCTCCTGAACCTATTATCAAGACATTAAGTTTATTGTCTAATGTAGTCTGCTCTGACACTCTTTGAGAGCTTAATTTTTGTTTTTGTTCTTCTGTCGGATTATCAGGATACTCTCCTGTTAAGCATGCCATGCATACATCCCTCCTTATAGCTTTTTTCAGATCATCTATTGTTAAATATATTAGATTATCTGCTTCTAAAAAAATTTTTATTTCATCAATTGATTTATTAGCTGCAATAAATTCATTTGTACTAGACATATCAATTCCATAAAAGCATGGATATCTTATTGGAGGACATGACGAGATAAAGGTTATCTCTTTCACGCCTCCTTGTTTTAATGTTTTTACTATATTTCTTGAAGTTGTGCCTCTTACGATGCTGTCATCAACAACAGCTACTCTTTTATCTTCCAAAATACTTATTACAGGCCTTAATTTGCTTTTAACTGCCTTTTCCCTCAATTTTTGAGAGGACATGATAAATGTTCTTTGGCTGTATCTATCTTTTATCAGCCCTTCTCTATATATTATGCCTGCTTCTTCGCTTAATTTTATTGCAGCTGTTCTTCCTGAATCAGGGACAGGAAGAATAACCTCAATCTTATCTTTATCTATGTAATCGCTTAGAAGTTTTCCTAAAGCCAGTCTTGCTTTATAGACTGATCTTCCTTCAATCATTGAATTAGGAGAAGCAAAATAAACCCATTCAAACATGCAGTGGGCTTTTTCTTTTTCCAGGATTATCTCGCTTTCCATCTTAAGATTATCTTTAGAGATAAACAATGCTTCTCCTGGAGCAATATCCCTTACAAACTCATAATCAGAGACTTGAAATGCAACTGTCTCTGATGCAACCATATAAGAATTTCCTTTTTTGCCTAATACCAAAGGCCTGATACCATGAGGATCACGTATAGCAAACAAGCCTTTGTCTGCAATAACTCCTACTAATGCATAAGATCCTTTTACTTTTTCAAAAACCTCTTTTGCAGATTCAAAAAAATCCTTGTTTTTTTGATATTTATACGCAAATATTTTAAGTATTAATTCGCTATCAACAGTTGTTTCAAGCTTATAACCTTGTTTTAGAAATTCTTCTTTTAATTCAAAATAATTGATTGCATTTCCATTATGAGCCATTGCTATCTTAGGCAATGTTTTTGTGCTTAACGGCTGGATATCACTTAATGCTCCTCTTCCTTGTGTTGCATATCTTGTATGGCCAATGCCTATCCTTCCTTTTAGTTTGTTTGCATCACTTTCACTGAAAACTCTATGCACTGGGTCAATCTCTTTTTTAATCAGAAATTCTTCTCCTTGATTTGTGATTATTCCGCATGCATCCTGGCCGCGATGCTGCAGTGAGATTAATCCAACTACAATATTCTCAAATACTTCTCCCTCTTTATTTATAACACCAATTATTCCGCACATTTTATGAAATCAACAGCATTTTTGAAGATTTTAAGATTAGATTCAATAAATTCAGGCATCTTATTATCAGTTCTTTTTGCAGCTTCTTTCTTTAAATGGAATTCTGGCTCTGATATTGAATAGACTGCTCTTTCTGGATGAGGCATCATCCCCATTATCCTTCCTGTATTATCACAGATTCCTGCAATATCCTGCATCGAGCCATTTGGATTTAAAGGATATTTTTGATCTGCTGGATTTTTATTCTCATCACAATAAGTGAATACAATCTGATTGTTTTCTTTTAATTTATTTAATGTTTCTGAATTACAGAAGAATCTTCCTTCACCATGCGCAACAGGAAGATGTGTAATATCAATATCTTTTGTAAAAACACAATTGGTGTTATTATGTTTTATGTGAACCCATCTGCATTCATACCTATTGCTGTTGTTGGATTCTAATGCACTTATCCTATTTCCATAATTTCCTTCTGTATCAAACAATCCAAGATGTGTCATTATCTGGAAACCGTTGCAGACACCAAGAATCAGTTTTTTGTCTTCTATGAATTGCTTTAAATCATCCCAAAGATTATTCTTTATCTTATCTGCAAAAGCCTGTCCAGAGCCAGTATCATCTCCATAAGAGAAGCCTCCTGGAAACATCAGAATATCATAATCAGACATATTTTTCTTTTTTGAGATCAGATCATTTATATGCACAATCTCTGCTTTAGCTCCTGCTAATTCAAAAGCATTTTTGCTTTCTGTTTCGCAGTTAATTCCGTATCCTGACATGATCAATACTTTTGGGGCAAAGCTAAAAATCTTTGAAACGCTCTTTATAGATGTGCTCCAATTTCTTAATGTCTGTTTTAATGATCTCATTGACAATAAATGTTTGATTTTTTATGATACCAATCTGTGCAAATACAAAGTTCTGCATTGAATTTTCAAACTCCTCCTTGTTTTTTGGATTGATTGTAATGATAAATCTTGACTGTGATTCTGAATAGCATATCTTTTCTATAGGAAGCTCTTGATTAGGGGCTTTTTTGATGTCAATCTCAGCTCCCAGCTGTCCTGCAACTGCCATTTTTGCAAGTGTAATCAATAATCCTCCTTGATTGACAGAAGCGCATGCACTTAAGATTCCTTTTTTATGAAGTTTATACATTTTTTCATATAATTGTCTTGCTTTGCTTGCATCAACTTTTGGGGATCTAGCTCCAATCTTATTGAAGACATGATAAAATTCACTTCCGCCGCATTCATCTTTTGTTTCTCCAATAACATATATCAAATCCCCTTCTGATTTAAAGTCCATCGTTGCTGTATCATTAACATCCTCAATAATTCCTATGCTTGATATCAATAAAGTAGGAAGCACTGAAATCTTTATTGGATTATTATTTTCATCAAATCCCTTGAAATCATTGAACATGCTGTCTTTTCCTGAGATAAATGGTGTTTTATAGCTGATAGCATAATCATAGCATGCTTTTGCAGTTTCTTTTAACTGCGCTAATCTTTCTGGCTCGTCTGAACTGCACCAGCAGAAATTATCTAGCAAAGCTAAGTGATTTATATTTCCTCCAGCAGCAACACAGTTTCTTATTGCTGTATCTATTGCACATGCAGCCATATTATAACAATTGATTTCACTTAATCTTGGAAATAGTGCTTGTGATAATATAACCCCTTTTTTGCTCTTGAATAAAGGTTTTATTACAGAAGCAGATGAATTTACTCTTCCTTTTCCCTGCAGAGGTTTTACAGCAGAATTGTTCTGGACTTCATGATCATACTGCTTTGATATAAATTCAAAACTGCAGTTATTATGATTTCCAAGAATCTTCTCAAACAATTCCTGATGATTTTCTATATTGATTATAGGTTCTTTTTTATTATAAGGATATGGCTTTGTAGTCAATTTTCTAGTAGGCAGGCCGTTATGCAAGAAATCCATATCTAAATTTAATATCTCTTTTTCATTGAACTTAACAACTGCTTTGTCTGAATCATTGAATTTTCCTATAACTGTTGCTTCAACACCTCTTATTTTCATCAGGTTCATGAATTCTTCTAATCTTTCATCTGGAACAGCCAAGGTCATCCTTTCCTGTGATTCTGAAATCCATATTTCCCATGGTTGCAGTCCAGGATATTTTAGAGGAATCTTTTCCAGATTAACTATAAATCCTCCTGATTCTTTTGCCATCTCTGCAACAGAGCAGGACAAGCCTCCTGCACCATTGTCTGTCATGCTGCTGTATAATTTCTTGTCTCTTGCTTCTTTTACAACTGCATCTGAAAGCTTTTTCTGTGTGATTGGATCTCCTATCTGAACAGCTGTTGCTGGAGAGCCTGAGTCCATTGCTTCTGATGAAAATGTTGCTCCGTGGATGCCGTCTTTTCCAACTCTTCCTCCTATCATCACAATATTGTCTCCTGGCATTGCTTTTTTTTCATGGCTTTCTCTTCCATTTACTTTTCTTGGAATCAAACCGACTGTTCCTACAAAGATCAATGGCTTTCCTTTATAGCAGTCGTCAAAATAGACAAATCCATTAGGTGTAGGAATTCCAGAGCAATTGCCTCCTACGTTCACTCCATGGATAACACCATCCATTATCCTTCTTGGAGTCAATGCAGGATTTGTCTTGTCTTTTCCTCTGTAAATTATGCTTTTGTCTTCTGGTTTTCCTAAGCAGAAGCCATATTTGTTTGCAATCGGCAAAGCTCCTAATCCAAATCCGATAGTATCTCTGTTTACACCAACAATTCCTGTGATAGCTCCTCCAAATGGATCTAGTGCAGAAGGGCTGTTATGGGTTTCAACTTTGTCAGTTATCATGTATTTATTATCAAAAATAATAGCTCCAGAATTATCACTAAAAACAGACAAGCAAAAATCATTTTCATTTTCATCTAAATCTTCTCTTATCTTTTTTGTTGCTCCTTTAATATATCTTGAAAATAATCCTTCTTTAATATCATCCATCTCTCCTGCAAATATTGTATGCTTGCAGTGCTCTGACCATGTCTGTGCAATAGATTCAATCTCAATGTCAGTTGCTTTTCTGTTTTCTTTTTTAAAATAATCCTGGATTGCATGAAGATAATCCAGGTCTAAAGCCAAAGGGCCTCTTCTTTCATTTGTTTTTGGATCTAGAATTCCTTTTTTTCCTAATTCTAATAATGTTTTATCATCTACATCCAGATTGATCCTGACAATATACTGTGCCTGTTCAAGCTTTACTTCCGGCACAATATAATCCATTCCATTGTTTTGGGTATATCGGTAATGAGATTTGATATGGAATCTTTCTATCAATGTGTTTATCAGCTCATTTGCAATAAACTGAATGTCTTCTTTTCTTAAACTATCTGCTGTGATAAATAAAACCTTAGAAGTAAATACCTTGTTTCTTCCTAATTCCATCTTAAAAATATCATTGATTATCTCTGCTGTTGTGTTTGCAACATTATCAGTAACTCCTGGAAGAAATCCTAATTCCAATGCCCAGCTGAATTCTTTTTTTAATGGCTGATTTATCCTTATTGCCTCAACAACAGGATTATGCAGTGCATCTGCTATTTTTTTAATTTGATCTTCTGTAAAATCATGCTGAATTGTGTAAACTTTGCTGATCTCTAAGGATAAATCATAACCTAACGATTTTAGTTTTTTTTCTAGAACCTTTGCTTCAGAGCTTTTTTCTTTAGTATCAATAGATATTCTAAAAATCTGCATAAAATCCCCCTAAAATTAAGTGATAATGACTCATATTTAAATATTGTTGTAAAGGAGAATTTTTGAGTACTCCAGTATAACAAAATTTAAAAAAAGAGATTAATTCTTATTTTGTTTTAGGGGGACAAATAAATGAGCGGCATCTTTGGCGTTGTAAGCAATGATAACTGTATTTCTTCATTATATTATGGAACAGATTATCATACTCATCTGGGCACTGAATATGGAGGAATAGCCTATATTAATGAGAATGGAAGGCCTGTTAAAAAGATCCATCATATTTCTAATTCGCAGTTTAAATCAAAATTTAATGAAGAAGGCATAAAAAGCAGCATTGGAATAGGTGTTATTTCTGACAATGATCCTCAGCCATTAAGCTTTGAATCTAAATTTGGACCTTATGCATTGTGCTGTGCCGGCTTGATAACAAATAAAGAAGAACTTTCTAAAGGATTAATTAAAAGAGGATTTTCTTTTTATGAGATAGACAATGGAAAGATTAATGGAACAGAGCTTGTCGCCAGCTTGATAAATCAAGGCGACTCTATCATAGATGGCATTGAAAAAATGCATAAAAAAATCAATGGTTCTGTTTCCCTGCTTTTAGCAACTCCTGAAGGCATATATGCTGCTCGTGACAGAAATGGTGTTACTCCTTTGGTCATTGGAGAAAAAGAAGGAGAAGTTGCAGTTGCCAGTGAAACCTGTTCTTTTCCTAATCTGGGATTTAAAATCAAGAAATTTTTAGAGCCTGGTGAAATTGTTTTTATAAGCAAAAAAGGGATTGAAACTCAGAAAAAAGGCAACAGCAATAATAAGATATGCGCATTTTTATGGATTTATACTGGTTTTCCTGCTTCAACTTATGAAGGCATAAACACAGAGAAGGTAAGAGAAAACTGCGGAAAGTTTTTAGCAAAAAGAGATGATGTTGAAGCTGATGTTGTTGCAGGAGTTCCTGATTCAGGAACAGCTCATGCTATTGGTTATGCTATGGAATCTGGAAAGCCATTTAGAAGAGTTTTATTCAAGTATACTCCTGGCTATGGAAGAAGCTATACTCCGCCGTCTCAAGAGCTAAGAGACAAGATTGCTTTGATGAAATTAATTGCAAATGAAGATATAATCAAGGATAATAGAATAATATTATGTGATGATTCAATTGTAAGAGGCACGCAGCTGAAGAATTTTACAGTTGCTAAATTAAGAAATGCAGGAGCTAAAGAGGTTCATGTAAGGCCTGCCTGCCCTCCTTTGATGTTTCCCTGCATCTATAACTTAAGCACAAGAAGCATCAATGAATTAGTTGCAAGAAGAGCAATAAAAGCTCTAGAAGGGCATGATATTGAAGATATTTCTGAATATCTGGATCCTAATTCTGAAAAGTACAAGAGAATGATTGACTGGATTGCAAAGGATCTAGGAGTTGATTCTCTGCAGTATATGTTATTAGAAGATATGGTTGAAGCAATTGGCCTTCCTAGAAATAAATTATGCACTTACTGCTGGACAGGCAAAGAAGTGCAGAAAAGATTAAGGAATAAAACTTTGCTGGAAAAAGTAAAAGACAAAGTAGAAGAGTTTATTTTGGAATAATCAGATTAAACTTTCTAAACAAATATCTGGATGATATTTTTCATGATATGGAGGAGTTACACCTCTTTTTATCCATTTTTTAATCAAAGGCAGCTCATATCTTCTGACTTTAGCAGCTGTTTTATTGTCACCTTCTTCTGTCAATAAGGCAGTATGAATTGTAAGTATCCCATATCTATTTCCGAACACAACATCAGTAAAAATTCTGTCTCCAAACATCACTAATTCAGTAGGGCTGCATCCAAAATATTCATTAACTTCAGCAATTCCACCGGGTTTTTTCTTATCATGTCTTAAAACTTTTATTCCTAAATCAGATTCTATCTTTTTAGCATCTTCATAATCTTTATCATCTTTAGTTCCTGCGGAATTTGACATAATTACTATTCTATCTCCATATAATGATTGAAATTGAGAAAAAGCTTCCAGAACAGTTGGATGAATTTTATTTATATAAGGAGCAGTTATTGTATTATCTTTATCAAAGATTAATCCTTTGAATCCATAATATTTTATTTTTTCAGGATCAATCTTACTAATATCTGCAACAGAAAAATGAGGAATTGCTAATGATTTTTTTATAAATCTTACCCAAGGAAAGTATAATACAGCATCTAAATTAAAACTTTGTGACATATTGAATCAGAGAAAAGAAAGAGTAATAAAAATGTTGCGGGCTGGTCTGAAAATCTAGAAGCTTTATATATAACAAAAACTTATAAAAAAAATATGGTTAATAATAAAGATGGATTAGAAGGAGGATTTGCAAGGAATTATGAAGAATTGCTTAGATTAAGTGATATACCTTCTGAATTAGTATCTAGAGTTCTAGATCTTGGAAATCAAGCTATTCGTAAAACCCTTGATGGGCTTGCTGATGATGTTGATAACATAGTAGGTAAATTAACAACAGATCAAAGATATCTACATGTTGCTGGAGGCACGATAAGTGAAAGCGGGTATAATACATTGAAACCTAGAGGAGACTTTAAATTCCATCCTGATTTATGCCATTATGGTGTAATAAGCAATAGGAAAGATGTGGATGAGTTAAAAAGGAGACAAGGAGCTGAAGAAGATATGACTACTGAAGAAAAGGGCAGGTTGTCGTCCATTACAAATCGATACAATTTTTATGAATTATATGGACCTAGAATGCGTGGTGCTGAAGCATACAAACCTGAAAATCAGTTTGCAATGATGGTTATTGGAGAAAGAATAGGAGATTCTTATATTTTCCATTCATACTGGAGAGATCCTTTATGTCAAAAGTCTAGACCAGAAAGCCATATCTTTTATGCAGTAGCTATACCAATTGATGAAGAAAACATTCCAGTTATCCACACTATTGCAGAGAACCTTGCTGATACAGTCCAAAATAGAAAAATATTAGTTGAAAATTTTAAGACTCTTTGGCCTATTCTTGACCGTAGTGAAGGCACTTTAAGGATAAGTGAAAAACCAGGAGATATAAGAATACGTGACTTACCAAAAGCATCATAAATCTCAAATTCTAGACATTAATCTCTGAATCAGAGCTTCCAATTAGATTTCTATATTCATCTAAAACAGGCTTGACTTCTTTTTCTAAGAATTCTTCTGTCTGCAATTCAGCTGCTCCTGCAAATCTTTCTGGATTATGTAGTAATTTATGCAGGAAATCTTCATCAACAGGGATACCTGGGTCTTGGGCTAGTCTTTTGAACAGATCATTTGGCTTGCCTTCTATCTTTACTGCTTTTGCAGCTGAGACAGAGTGCTGTTTTATTATCTCATGCATCTCCTGCCTGTCATATCCTTGTTTTGCCAGCTCCATCAAGATAACTTCTGTTGCCATAAATGGTAATTCCTGATCTAGATGTTTTTTAATCTGCGCAGGATATACAACCATCCCGTCTGTAATGTTTTGGTATAGTTTTAGGATTGCGTTTGCCAGCAAGAATGATTGAGGAAGGCTGATCCTTCTTATTGAAGAATCATCTAAAGTTCTTTCAAACCACTGGTTTGCATGAGTATGCGAGAAATCTAACTGCAGATTAATCAATTTTCTGGATAATGAAGTCATTCTTTCTGATCTCATCGGATTTCTTTTGTAAGCCATCGCAGACGAGCCTGTCTGTGATTTTGCAAAAGGCTCTTCCATTATTTTTAGGTTAGACATCAATCTCATGTCAACTGCAAACTTATGAGCAGATTCTGCAATTCCTGCTAACATCTTTGCTATAATTGAATCAAATTTTCTTGTATAGGTCTGTCCTGTTACTGGAAAAGAATCTGAGAATCCTAATTTTTGGCTTACTAATCTATCTAATTCTTTAACTTTTTCAAAATCCTCATTAAAAAGTTCCAGATAAGATGCCTGTGTTCCAACTGTTCCTTTTGCTCCTCTTGCTTTTATTTCTATATCTTCTAATTGTTTTAGATCCAATAATAAATCCTGGATATAGATTGTAAATCTTTTTCCAATTGTAGTTGGCTGTGCAGGCTGATAATGAGTATAACCTAAAGTAACTAATGATTTGTTTTCTTCTGCAAATTTTGCTAGATTATTTATTGTGTTTACTAATGCTGTTTTGATTAATTTTAATGCTTCTCTTATCTGTATTAAATCTGTGTTGCAGCAGACAAACTGGGAAGTTGCTCCTAAATGAATTACTCCTTTTGCTTTCGGGCAATGTGTTCCATATTCATAGACATGAGCCATTACATCATGCCTTATCTCTTTTTCTTTTTCTTTAGCAATATTATAATCAATTGTTTTCTGTGCAGCAATCAGCTCATCAATCATCTCCTGTGTTATCTGAGGCAATCCTAATTCCATCTGGGATTCTGCCAAAGCAATCCAGCATCTTCTCCAGGTCTGGAATTTAAAATTATCAGAAAAAATATACTGCATCTCTTTATCAGTATATCTAGATACTAAAGGATCTTTATAGACATCATGCTCCCCCATTTTATATAAAGAAAATATTAAGTAAATAAAAAGTTTTTCAATCTAAAAAGGTGAAATTTTATATATTTCTTGAATTTATAGTCAAAAAGGGGTCTGAGTTGATGTTTAATGTATACAAAAGATATAGAACTTTCAGACATTACAAACTGGGATGCTAGACCAGTTAGAGACAAATTATATGCTTTTAGGCAATTAGAAAAATGTTGGGGAAAAGATAGGAAAGTAAGTGGCCCTGACATGTGTTCTAAGATTACTAAACCTATTTCTTTTGAAATTAATTCTATTGATGATTATGTAAATGCTTTCCATTTCTTATTACAGCATGAATTTGCTTATGAATTAGCTGTAAGAAAACCAAAAAATGGAGAAGAAGAAAACGAAACAAAAGACAAAACACCAGAAAACATAGGAAATCAAGAAACAGAAGACAAAACCGGATGGGAGATTGTAAAAATAACTCCTTTTGGAGTTAGAAATTTTTCTGCATTCTTAGAGGAGTATGGAGAACTTATTAAAACTATGGCTAAATTAGCATATGAAGACAAAATAAAAGATAATTATATTAGACTTAAATTTAGAAAATGGGATGAAGAAAGCATGCGTCATAAAGGGCCTCCTGCAAAAATAGAATTTAGAGAACATGATGGAAGATTGATTGGCTATCAATGCACTATTCCTTACCAATTAGAGGGTATATTCAAATTAACCAAAAATAAAAAAGCTAGAAAGTACAGAATGAATCATGGTATGTGGGTTCCTAATGGCTACAAACCTATAAAGAAAAAAAAAGACAAAGGACTTCCTAAAGAAGAACCATCTAAAAATAAAGACCCTTTATGGCTTGCTTTATTTGGAGATAAATAATTCAATATAAAACCAAAAACTTATATACTTAAAAGAAAAATCAATTATTAAATATAGGGGGTGTTAAAATGATATATAGTGTTTCAACATTAATAATTGTTATAATATTTTTAATCCTTTCAGGATTAAAGGTTGTTAAGGAATATGAAAGAGGAGTAAGATTTACATTAGGAAAATTCTCAGGGATGATGAGTCCAGGATTAAGACTGGTTATTCCTATATTACAGACATGGCAAAGAGTAGATATCAGAGTTAAGGCAATTGATGTTCCTGACCAGGATGCAATTACAAAGGATAATGTTTCGATAAAAGTTAATGCTGTCCTGTATTATAAAGTAGCAGAATCAAAAAAAGCAATAATTGAAGTTGAGCATTTTAATTATGCTGTTTCTCAGTTAGCACAGACAACAATGAGAGATGTTGTTGGAGAAGTAACATTAGATGAATTATTATCAAAAAGAGATGCGGTTTCTAAAAGAATAAGAGAGATAGTTGACAAAGCAACTGATCCATGGGGAATAAAAGTTGAGTCAGTTGAATTAAAGCATGTTGAACTTCCAGAGCAGTTGAAGAGAACTATTGGAAAAGAAGCAGAAGCTGAAAGAGAAAAAAGAGCTGTTATTATCAAAGCAAGCGGTGAAGTGGTTGCAGCAGACAACATGGCAAAAGCAGCAGCAACACTGGCTAAAGCTCCTGGCGCTTTGCATCTAAGAACACTGCAGACATTGAATGATTTAAGCTCAGACCAGAGCAATACTGTTGTCTTAGGAATTCCTTTGGAAATATTAAAAGCTATAGAAGGAGTTGTAAAAAAGAAATAATTTATTTTTTTTCTTTATTTTTAACCCAAAAACTTATAAACTATTTCCTGCCTTAAGTATTTATGGCAGTAAGATTCAAGCAGAAATGTTTCAAATGCAAAAAGAATTATGTACTTGTTGGAAGAGGAGATAGATTTCCAATCTGCTATGACTGCCAGAAAGATGATTTAAATCAAGAAATAAAAGATCCTAAGATGAAGAAAATGTTTGACATTCCTGAGGATTTTTACAGAAATAATTCATTTCTAAGAAATATTAAGATGAACTATATCAGATTTGGAAAATTAAGTGAAAAACAGATTGAAGCTTTCAAGAAAACAGTTGAGGATATGAAAAATGCCGATAAAGATTGATTATGAAAAATGCTGCTGGAAAGACGGCAAATGTGTATCCTGCTGCTGCGGCGGAGAATGTGAAGGCTGTGTAGAAGCATGCCCTGTTGATGCTCTTAAAAGAGGAAAAAAAGTAGAGATTGACCATAAAAAATGCATTGAATGCGGAGCTTGCATTGCAGCATGCGAGCATGATGCTATTTCTATGAGTTAGATTATCCCTAATTCTCTTGCTTCTATCAAAGCAATAACTGCATGCTGATTTCTGTCAACTCTCAAAGAAGAATCTCCTAGAAATCCACCAATTGCTTGTTTTTCAGATTTATCTTTTATCTGCAACGAGATAATATAATCTGCACCTTCTCTGATAAAATTAGCATAACATTCTTCTCTTTCTTTATCTCCTAATAATTTGGCTAATTCATATGCCTGATTAACACCTTCAATATAAACAGCAGTTACCATGCTTCTATCAAAATCAAAATCCTGGCATCTTTTCTTTGGATAATGCTCATCAAGCATAAAATCATTCATCTCAAAGACAAAATCTGCATATTTTTTTTCTTCTGTTTCCAGATATAACATTTTATAAGCTCTGGACTGCCATGGAACAAATGCTGTGTTTGCATTTTCTTTCCAATATTCAGAATAATAAGGAAATGCTTTTTCAACTGTTTGTAGGTATCTTTGGTCTTTTTTATATTGATAAAGGGATATCAATGCAAAAAGAGCTTCTCCTGGATAATAATCAATTCCTGTTGATTTATTTGAATAAAAAAATGTGTTAAAAGAACCATCTTCATTCTGCAAGTAAAGAATTCCATTTGCAAATTTATCTAAAAGAAATTCTTTGCTGTGATAATCTGTTTCAAGCAGAGTAAGTATCATAAAAGCTGAATATCCTAATTTAATATCATCTGAGGAGAAATTTGCATAGACAAAATCATCAATAGGATCATATAATATAAACTTATCAAAGTATAATAATCCTTTTTGGGTCAGATTATAATATCTTTTATCATCAAAGTAATTATTTAATTTTGCTACAGACCACATTGCACCCATCTCTCTAAGAGGATGTCTTGTGCCTGTATGGTTTTTCTCAATAATATCATATTCATAATAAACAAAATCTTCATTTTGGTTATTCAAAAACCATTCTCCACCTAGTTTTATTGAATCAAGATATTTATTTTGATTAGAATAAAAAACTGCTAATATCATTAATAAAATAAAGAAGAAAATTCCAATTTTATAAGTTTTTTTCATCTAGGTTCTTTCTGTTTTCATTCCTTGCTCTATCTCTTTATGGCCTTTGGAAAAAAATTTTATTGCTTCTGCAAGCTCTTTGTGCTTTTTTGCATATTCATTGATATCAATCTCTTTTTTATATGCTTCGCATGCCTGTACTAGAGCTTTTGCACCTTCTTTTGTTCCTTTTGGATGCGCATGAACTCCTGCACCCATTGTGGTTATAAAATCAGTGTTCTCCATAACATCGATGAATGGCTTTAATAAAGTTGGATTTAATCCTCCTGAAACAATAGGGCAGCATTTTTTTAGGCCTCTCCAAGAATCATCTTCTAGTATAACATGATGAGCTAGATCCCTATGAACTAATTTTATTGCATCCTTATCTTTTTCTGGGATTTTTGACCACTCCTGATCAAAGAAGTGCCCTTTATCCTTGAAATGAAGGATATTATGTGCAGCAACAACATCTTCTTCTGGACTTCCTTTCATCTTTCCAACGCCTGCTGTTCCTGTATGGATCCCTGATACTCCTGCAAGCCTTGCAAATTTAGATAAAACTAAAACAGTAAATCCAATTGGATTTTCTGGTCTTGTAAAAGCTCCATGACCTGCTCTGTGGAAATGTATAAATACATCAGGATATCTTCTTCTAAGAGTTTGAACAGCCATCCATCCTGCCATAATCCCATCAATCAAAAAAGCATAGCTTCCAGGCTCAAATCCTGCATTTCTTATCAATTCACATCTTTCAATCATTATATCAAAATCAGCTGAAGATACATTAAAAGAATGAACTTTTTTATGGCCTGTCTCTTTTACTGCTTTGTCCATTGCTTTTTTTACATATTTGACCATTTTATCATAAGGGCAGAAATCCTGGTCAGCTTGAGGCTCATCATTCTTGACAAAATCCCCTCCGCCAGCCCAGAAGTCATAGCATACTTCAGCATATTCAGAGGAGGTCAGCCCCATCTTTGGCTTTATTATTGTTCCAAGAATTGGCCTGTCATAAACATTTAGATATTTTCTCATGTCATCAATAGTGTAGCTAGGCCCGTCATACTGTTCAAGCATTGCAGGAGGAAACCAAACATCTAATAATTTTAATGCACTTATTTCCTTCATACCAAGAACATTTCCAACAATATAGGTTAAGATATTTTGTACATTTCCCTTTCTGTCAAAAAGTCTCCATGGATAAGCAATCCAGACAAGGCTTCTTTTTGTATCAACCTGATATACAAGAGCATTCATCTCTCTTGAAAAAGGAGTTTCTGTATTTACTTTAAAATTTGTTCCTGTAGAAGATTCTGCTGCAACTTCTGCAGCTGCCTGCAGAATAGTTGCTTTTACACCAGGAATAAGATGAAAAACAGCAAGAAGATACTCTCCGTTTCTTGGATTCGGCAGATTAAGATTAATATATGCTTTTTGTTTTGAATTAACTTTTGCTAATAATTGTTTATGATTATTTGCCATTATTGAAACACCTCTTTGATTGTAGATTTAATTTATACTTTTTAAACTTTTTGTGGATTTATCAGGCTTACTTTCTAAGATTAAGCTTTATCAAAAAAGTTAAGAAGTCGCAATATAACCTGATAAATTCTCAATATTTCCATTAATCTTATTTATTTTGCCAATCATTCTTCCAGCACAAGCAAACATAGAAGCTGAATTGCAAATTAGTCTATTATTAAATGACCAATAATCTGGTTCTTCAGTAAAATTACAAGTATATCTATTAGTATGAATTTCCTTAAACAAGTCGCATGCTTCTTGCTCTGAATCAATAGGCAAATTTAGGACACTTACTTCGACTGTCATGTTATAAACTGCATCTTTAAAAAAAATAGTGATATTAAATTTAGGTTCTTCTTCAATCTGAGGTCGTTCTTCTTGAAGCTCTTCAAACTTTGGTTGTTCTTCTTGAAGTTCCTCAGGTTCTTCTTCAGCTATTTCTTGAACACAACCACTAATTAAGATAACTAATATTATTATTCCAAAAATAAGATTAATTTTTTTATTCATGACTAATGCTAAATTTCAAAATTATACAAAGCTATTGCAAGTTCAGAAAAAACTTTTCTTAAAATGCGAAGCATATTCTTGTTAAAAACATTAAGGCGGGGCGTTTTAGTATACATACTCACTATATAGTGGTAAATAACCAAAAGTTTTATATAGTACCTCATTCTACTACCTTACTATGACAATTGATATCTTTGTACATCCTGGAAGGGCTGCACGTAATGTAAGAGAAATAGAAGAAATTAAAGACAAGGGTTTTAGAAATAAAACACTTGAAATAGCAGAAACCAGTGAATTGGCAATTGTTGTAACAAAGAGTCCGTTAGACCTAGTTTCTTATAAGGACCAAGATACCGATTATAGGCTAGCTATTTTTAGACCAAAACTTAGCCTTGAAAGATCTTTATGTGTTGGCTCTGATCCTGAGACACTTTTGGGAAGATCAGATGTCCAATATTCATCTTGGGATAGGTTTGTTGAGCTTTTGAATAGAAGCCCTGGAGATGGAGTTAGGCTTCATGGACCATTGTCAGTAAAAGATATTGCTGGTCAGATTCTTCTTTATGACTTAGAAGGAAAATATTGGGAAGATGCTTCTATGGATTTATTTACTGAAAAAAGAGAGGATGGCCCTAGTTGGGTAAATAGTGAGGCTTTTGACGCGGCTAGGAAAGAAGTCTTTAGAACAAATCAGGCGAAGATAGCTGAATATGAAAAAGCAGGTGCTTTTGCTGAATCAAGAATGAGGTATGGTCATGTAGTCCATGTTCCATTTCCAATAAAGATAATTGCTCCAGGAGAAGACCCTAATCTTCCGCATGGAAATGTTCACTTCCAGTTGATAGATGATAAGACAGTAGTATACAGAGAAGGCTAAAACGCCCTGCCCTTAAATAAATTATTCTTAATTTATTATAAAACAAATCGCCCGAGTAATATTAAATCTAACGATGTTAGATTTCCTTGCGAGGAGTTTTGAACGGCAGCGAACGAAAGTGAGTTGACGATCTCAAAACTCACTCCTGCAAGGCAAAATCTTTGATTTTGAGTTGAGGATTTGTCTTACTATCTAGAACAAAGTGATATATTCTATAAAGAATTAAGGGCGGGAAGAAAAAAAGTCATAACCTTTTTAAAAAAGGATTGTTCCACATTATTTATGGGAAATTTAGCTGATTTAATGCCTGACCATGGAGTATTGATACGTGCTGGAGTAAGACCTCATAATATTGAACATATAGCTAAACGAGATTTAGATTTTTCAATTTCTGAAGAGTATATAAAATTGATTGAAAAGGAAGGGTTATGTGTAAGAATTATGGAACAATTTCCTTTGGAATCTAAACCAACTAGTCAGAATGGATCAACTAAATTCTTGTACAAATTAAATTTTTTCCCTGCTTCTTTAGACAACCTAAGTGGAAAATTTCTTAATCAATTTTATAGTATAGAACATATTTTAGAATCAGCAAAAGAAGGGGAAGTCATTCCAGGAATGTTTATAGCTTATGAAGTAAATCAAACTCGAAATGGTGAAAAAAGAATATTTACTCTTCCTAGATTATACATAATGGCAAACTTGCCATTCGAGTTCGGATATGATTTAGCTATGGCCCAAATTCCTGACTATTACACAAACTTAAGGGCTGCAAAACAATTATTGGAGTTATTTGGATAATTTTTTCTTCCCGCATTTTTTATAAGACAAATCCTCAATTAAATCTAACGATGTTATACGAATTGGGTTGACAGGTTATAAGCCCTGTACTGCCCGAATCCAGAAAATCACCCGCTCAACCCATTCAACCCAACCATAGGTTCACTGGGTTGAATGAAAATTGGCTTTAGACAGCCTGTATATTGCTTTTGGCTTCCCAAAAGATGAACTTGGGTTGAATTCCAGTTCATATGCTTCTTCTAATTTAGTTATAAGATGTTGAACTATTTATAACTTTCTAATTTTGCTCGAATGGGATTTCGAGCGATTATTCTAAACCAAAAATTATTAATCCCAACTGAATAGTTTATACCTAATGTTAGCAACTCTTTTGCTGAAATGTCCTGGAATAATAGTTAATGAACCAAAAGGCTCAGGAAGAGGAGAAAATACACCTAAATCTTGAAAATATTTTTTTCCATCTGGAAATTCTCTTTCAAAATCACTTTTATTAGGAAGAATATGCCTGCCAGGATTTTCAACAGGAACAAATATCCCATCTGAAGTCAAATCTAATGGATCATTGAAATAAGGAATGCCTGAATCATCAAGCACTTTCTTAAATCCTCTAAAAAATTGATCATTATAAATCTCTTGTCCAAAACAACTATTAACAAATTCTCTCTCCAGATAACAAGAGCCATAAAGAGAATAGCCCGCAATCTGAAATATTTTAAATGGTTCTCCTTCTTCAGGATATGCCCAAATCTCTCAATCTTCTACTTTTGCTTCCATTCTTTTTTCTCTAGCAGATTGTAAAGTATATTCTGTTAAAAGTTCTTCAATCTTAGCAGAACGATAACCATTTTTTGCAAATAAAGGTCTTTTTAGATCATCAAATCTTTTCTTAAGAGAATCCCATGAAGAATGGTTTCCTTCTATTAAACTTACATCCCTTTCTAATTCAGAATATATATTATCTATCCTCTTTACATTTAGTGGTAATACTCTTAAAACCATAATAAAGATTAAATTTTTAGTTTTTTATAAAGTTTTTATTTTTTATAATACATTTCTCAACCTCTCCTCAACAGCATCCCTGATAAACTTAGAAACACTAATGCAGTCTTTTTGTTGCTAATAAGATATCTTCCCACATTTCATCTGAACATGAGAATGTTCTTTTTCTATGTCTTTTTGTTGATTCCATTTTTTACAGACATTGCTCAGAAATAGAAATATTTATAATGTTAAAAATATCGTTTATTCATATGAATAGTCACTTTACTGAGAATAGGATATCATAGAACATCAATGCTCGAAAAGAGTGATTGTATCAGCTGCCTAGCAAGTTGCTGACGCAAAGATGTTCGGTGGTATCCGAAGTGAGAAAAAGATGGAAAAGAAAGAGTGGCTATGTTACTCCAAATTTGACTGTTTCTAAGAAAGCATTGATTGAAAATGACTTATTTGTTAATCCGCATTATAGTGATTGGGATGATTGGAGAGATGGAATGAGAGATTGGTATAAGGATTTTAAGAAGATCAAAAAGATCAATTTGGGCGTAACTTGGTTTAAGGAAGATTTATATGAAAAAAGAATTAAGATGAACAGAAAGCAGAAAAAACTTATTAAAAGGAGAAAAGCTATGAAAAATACCGAAAGATTTAAATACATAATATGATGTACTTATGTACATAATGAAAACAGAAAACAAGATAGTCAAACTGTTTATAGAAGAAAAGCAGTCCAAGACTATCAGAGAGATTGCTAAAAAGATAAAGGCAGATTATAGAATAACTTATATAGCTGTCCAAAGGCTGTTAAATAAGAAAGTCCTTTTATCAAATACTGTAGGAAAGAGTACATTATGTGAATTAAATTCTTTTTATTATGGCATTGATATCTATGAAGCAGAAAATGAAAGAAAATCTAATCTTCTAAAAAATAAGAATATTAAACAGTTATACAAAGAAATAATGAAAAAACTGAAATCAAGCCAGTTTATCTTTTTGATATTTGGATCTTATACAAAAAAACCATCAAAATCTTCTGATATTGATATGATGTTTATCTCAAATGAGAAGAATTTAGAAGAAGATATTTCAAATATTCTTTCATTACTGCCTTTAAAAACGCATGCTTTAGTGTTCACAGAAGAAGAATTTATAAGGATGAAAGATTCTAAAAAATCAAATGTTGTTAAAGAGGCAATAGAAAACAATATAATCTTGTATGGAATAGAAAATTATTATAGGTTAAAAAATGCTTGATGAAAAAAGGATAAAAGAAGCTGAATCCAATATAAAGAATTATTTGGAAGAAAGTTTGCTGAAGAAGCAAAAGAATGAAACAGCAAAAGAGATGTATATAGAAAACAGCGATTTATCTTTAGAGACTGCTAAAAAGCTTTTGGCTCTTGAAAGTCCAAAATACAAGCCATATCTGTGGGTTATTGTTGCTTCTTATTATGCCATGTATTATATAGCAAATGCAGTTTTGCTGGATTTGGGTTATAAAGTTGGAGATAAAGTAAGCCATAAGGTTACAAGCGATGCACTTATTGTTTACGTTAGAAATAAATTAAAAAAGGAATTAATTGAAGAATATGAGGATATAAAAGAAGATGCTCTTGAGCTGATATCTTCAAGAGCAGATACATTATTACAATCGTTTGATTTTGAAAGAGAAAAAAGATCAAAATTCCAATATCAGATGGATGAACATGTTAAAAAGTCAAAATCATTAACTTCTTTGGAAAGGGCAAAACAGTTTGTATTTGAGATGAAAAAATTATTATCTTGATTTCTTGATAAACGACCTTGGGAATTTGGCACACACCTGTGTGACAAACCATATTTTTTGGTTCAACCCATGTAGTTAAGGGGTGTTATACGCCCGAGCCTCGATTGAGCCCTCGAAAAGACGGAAGTCTTTTCAGAGCTGGCGAAATCAGAGTTGCGAGGCAAAACGAAGTTTTGAGTTGAGAAAACCTGCATTTTTTCAAAAAACTTTATAAATTTCTTTTGATTCATTAATATAATGGAGAATCCTCATCAAACAGAAATATGTGTTCAGTGTTGGTTATATGTGGGGGCTGAAGCATATGATAAGATAGAAAAGATGGATTGTCAGAGATATGAAGGTCAAAATAAGATGCAATGTCCTTATTATATTAAACTTGAGGAAGATGTAAGATTGCTGCAAAATGGAGAACATCCGGTAAATTTTGAATGCCTTGAACAAATAATCTTTACTAAAACACATATGCCTACTTTTGGA
>JAHWIB010000063.1 GCA_019322815.1 Candidatus Woesearchaeota archaeon
TGATTTATAAACAAGCATGTAACCTAATTGAATAAAGAGAGATATTCCTAACAAGATTAATATTAGATTTTTTTCTTTCATTTCTTTGCCTTTATATATAAAGAATCTTTAGAAAAGAATTTCTTTCTGATATTTAATATTTTAAATCCTACTTCTTCAAGATAATATTTTAAGCTTTTTAATAATAATGGATGAGTTTGAGGATTTTCAATATTATCAAAAAAATGCATAAATCTGTTCTTGAAAAAAAATAAATATTTTGAATATATATTCTCAGGATTTGGTGTTGTTAAAAACAACCTACCTCCTTTCTTTAATATCCTATTCATCTCTTTTAATACAAATACTGGATTATCTAAATAGCCTAAAACTTCTGTACACACAATATAATCAAAAGTATTATTCTTATAAGGCAATTTTTTCATTGAATTTAAATCAAATTTCTTAAAGGAGATATTTCCATATACTTCATTTTTATCTAATCCAAAAATTTCAAAACCTATCATATTAAGACGATTAAGAATTTCTGCCTGACCACAACCAATATCTAAGATCTTTCCTGATTTACATTTTAATAGATCTAAACAAACAAGATCATTTATTTTCATATTTCTGACTCGCCATATCTGCGCAATATTGGCAGATAAATGATTTTTCATCTTTTTTTGGTCTTTTAAGGCATCTTGTGCATAATCCTTTTTCTCTGCATTCCTGCCTTCTCTTTTTCATATACTCTTTTAAATAATTTGGATTTTTTGCTTTAAACTTTTTATTTGCCTTTGAACGAACAATCTTTCCTCTTTCTGACCTAGAATATTCCAACATTTTTTTCTTGTGTCTTTTGTATTTATCAGGATTATTCTTCCAAAAATTATTTTTTACCATCTTTATCCTCCTTATCTTTTTCTTTTAATTCTTTCTCTAGCCTTTGAAATTCTTTTCTTATTTCTTTCTGAAGATCTGCAAATTTATTTCTTAGCACTTGCATATTATCCTCTGCTTTCTTTTCTGTTCGATTCCCATCAATAATTGTAATTCTTCCTTTTTCAAATTTAGAATATAATATTCCTTTAATTCCAGATCTTATCCCAGAAGTTATAGCTTTACCTGTTCTTTCTGCATCTGCTTTATGAACTTTTTTATGACATTCTTCACATAAAGGAACTAAGTTTCCTTCTTCATGAAGTCCACCAATAAGATGATGAAAAGTTAATTTTTCTTTTGACTTGCATAATCTGCAAGTTTTATACTTCTTTCTTAATTTTATCTTTAGATCGACTGGAGCTGCTGAACCTGGCATTATATCACCCTCAATAGAAAAAATGATTGTGTATTATAAACTGGACCAAATAATTTAGAGGAAGTTATATCTTCAAGTAATTTATTCAACATATCCATATCAGCATTTCTTAGACAAGTTCCTGTCAAAAGAACGTACTCCATATTCTTTTTCTTTGCAAGATTATATATATCCTGTGCAGAATGTTCTGTAAGATTATTTCTGAATCTCATAATCTCTTCATCTAAAGGAGGAGCATAATAACCATAAGTTATTATTTTTTCTTCATCCCAACAAAGTTCCATTATTGATGAACCTTTAGGAACATTTTGATTTAATGCTAAATAACCATTTATTTCTTCCTGATAAAGCATCATATTAACTTGTGGATCTGGATGTTCTGGACCAAAACTTGATCCTGGGCCCCATTTTAAATTTTGAGTTTGATATTTAATATAACCTGATGTCCAAAAGGTCATCAATATAAAAACTATAATTATTGGCCATTTTAATTTTGGTAAAATATCTGTAAATTTATGTATTGAATAAACTGCAAGCATTACAAAAGGTATTGCAAAGAAAACCCAAAATCTATGAGGAACAAAATTTATTGGGAAATAATTTCCTATTGTTCCTAAAAATGTTAGGATAAACCAAAGCAAAGATAACTTAAAAACTTTAGGAAGATATTTATTTCTTTTATAAAAATCAAACAAGAAAAATAAAGATACAAAAAAGCTTAATATCAAGAATATCCCTACTCCAATTGGCTGATCAATCATGGTTCTTGTTGAAGGAATAATAAAATCCATCAAACCATATTTTACTCCAAAAGATCCTGATTCTAATAAAGTTGTTGAAAATCCAGAAACCCATCCCATGCCTTTTGTAAAATCCTGCCATCCAAATTTCATAATTGTTGGAATATAATATCCCAAAGAAAATAATCCTGCAGCTGCTCCAGAGACTAAGATCATTGCTTTTCTTCTGATGAATAGATAAGGTAAAAAAAAGAATGCTCCAAATATAAATGCAGTTGAAGGTTGTGTTATTATGATTGCAGTCATGCAGATTGTTGCTGCTAAATATTCTCTTTTATGCAAAGCATATATTGCAGGAAACATCAAGATGACTGCTAAGGTCTGAGCCCAGATAAAATGACTCATAAAACAAGGAATCATCGCTAATCCTACTGTGACTAAAAAAGCATATTTCTCTGATTTAAACAATCTCTTCATCATATAGAAAGCAAAGATTAATCCTAGACTGATCAACAAAACATTGAAAAATTTAAAAGTCCAATACATATCTCCATTAAGCTGATAAAGAGTAGCCATCAATATATCATAGGAAGGAGGGTAAGGTTCTAAGTAAACCCTTCTAGCATAGGTCTCTGGATAATATGGAATAGAATATGTATGTTCTTCTGCAACATAGAAAGCACCCATAGCATGATGCCAAGGATCTCCATCTTCTAACCAAGGATATGAGAAAGCTCCTTGATGATAAGCTAAGAAGAAAGCGCCTGTTAAGAGGAGAACAAGGATGATCCAGATCTGCGGTTTTTGAATTTTGAAATCCACCTTTTTCCTCACAACTTGAATCAAAAACAGGCAAATTCCTAGAATCAGGAATAACCACCAATATACCGGTGCTTTAAAAATGGTTGCTATTATAGTGAATAAAGCTAGTCCATAACCCATATTGATAAGGTGTATTCTCTTAGATAGGAATGCTCCTAATAAGAATGTCACTGCTAAAAAGTAAATTATTGAGATCATTTTTTCCTTTTATTTATTAGATCATGTTCCTCTTTTGTTGTATAGTCTTCACAATTCCTATAGCCATTGCAAAAACCCTTACATTCTTCATAATAGACACATCTTTCTTGATTTATCTTTATTTCAGGTTTTACTTTAAGTTGATCTTCAAGACCCATTTTAATAATAGAAAAGTATCCTACTATTTAAACTTTTCTATCTCTTTTCATACTTCTGTCTTCTTAGTTCTTCTCTAAGCTCCCTAGATGGCAACCAAACTTCTGCTGTAGGCTCATCTCCTCTCCATCCAGCCAATACCTTACTTGTCTGCATAACATGGCCTGTAAAGGGTTCTATTCTTGCGATGTACTCTTGTACGCTTCTTCCATGCTTGATGTAATAATTCATGAATCTAGCGTAAGGTTTTCCATCTCTTTCCTGGAGGTTATTACGGTCCCCAATCACAATAACTGCATCTGGGCTTATTGAATACTCGCTTCCAAAAGGCTGTAGTTGACTTTGCCTAAGGGCATCCCATAATTTGATCTTGCATTCCTGCCAAGTCAATACTTTTCTAATCCTTGTATCTGCTGTTCCAACACTCATAATATAAAGAAGAACCCATCCAATGATTAAATAAACACCTATCTTTTGAATTGCCCATTCTTTGCTGAATCCAAACCAAACAAATGCTGCAGAGATTATTCCTCCCCAAAATCTATAAGATTGAGGAATTGAGGTAATATCAATATATGGCTTTTTTTCTACTACTTTTTCATCTATTTCATCAGCAGCTTCATAAGCATCTTTTTTCTCTATCCTTTTTGGTTTCTTGAATTTTTGATAAAGAAAAAAAGCTGCTACTGCCCCTATAACTAAATAACCTGGATCTATACCTAATCCATTCATATAAGATTCGATACTCATCTCATCTCCTCTTCTGTTTCATCATCTTCTGGTTCTTCTCTTTTTACCCTAATCAAACTTACCTTATCAAAGACATATGATTTTTCATTCAAATATTCATTAGGTCTATTTTTTATCTGATCAAGTTCATTTATTAATCTAACAGATTCTCCCCTAAGGGTTTCAAGCTCTTGCTGCAAGGATTTTATTGTTCCAGTTAAATGCTCAAATTCTAAACTAAAAGGAGTATCTTTTCCAAATATATCTTTAGTAATAAGAATGAATGAATGATGTGCTGCTTTGAATACTGGAATCTCATCAATCTTATCAAAGAATTTTATAACATATCCTCCTGAATCCATCTCTTCATCTCCTATCCCAAAAGCTTTTGGATTTCTTGGATGAAGCAAAAATCTTACTTTTGGCACTATTTCATTAGTATAAACCTCTTTTCTATTTCTAAAACAAGAAAAAGTTCCATCTCCAAAAAATACAAAATGCCTGTCTAATTCATCTCCTAAGATCATTCTTGTTCTCCATCCTCATTTAATTTTGCTAATTCTGCTTCAATATCAGTTATAGATTTTTTATCTAATCTTTTCTTGGTTCTTCCTACTTCATTTATTACATCTACTTCTCTTGCAATCATCAACCTTAATTTCTTCTTCTCTGCATCTAACACCTTTTTCATAGTAGAATTTCTTTCTGTAAAGGTATTTATTGCATTTTGAAGATCTAATATCTGTTTTTTATATAGTGCTTCTCTTCTTTCAGGTATTAAATTTGTTGGTTCTCCTTCTGGTGTAAGAAAGCAAAATATCCTTGCATGATCAATATCTTCTTTTAATACCTTGATATATTTCTTAGGAAACTTTTTGACTATTGCATATTTTCTATACTCTGGATATTTCCATAATTGTTTATCAGGGAATAATATAAATTTAATATATGTTTTTCCATCTTCTTTAAACTCTTCTTTTTGACCATATTGGCATAACTCTCCTGTTCCAAATATAACAAACATCTGATCTGTTCTTTCTTTCAATTGCTGGATATTTGTTTTTTTCATTTTAATAATAAAACCATGGTCCAATCCCATGACTCCCTGTTGTTCTTCCATATAATCTTACTCTTTTCCTTTTGGTATCATGCTGGATTATAAGATCTTGAGGAAGCTCATCTATTTCTCTGCCATTAATCCTTGCAGGGATTCCATCTTCTGAATAAAAGATAAAATAACCATATGATTGACCTGGATAAAATCTAGTCTCTTCTGGCATTAAAATTTGTAATACACCCATACCTTTCCTATTTAATTGAGACAATTCTATATTAGTTATAGAAAGTGTAGAATCTGACCAGTATTGTTGTATTAAATTTTGTCCTACAGAAAAACTAGGAAATTGACAGGGTTTAGGATTAAGATTTAATTCATAAGGAGATTTAAATATATCATCTTTTATATTGATATTAGTTTTATATTTTAATTTTAATGTTGGTGCTACATAATCAGAATTCCACACTTCTGGTCTGTGCCTTGAAAAAGAAGGCAAGGTTTTTGCAATAACTGGATCTCTTACTTCTATCAATTTATCCGGTCTAGATGGATCCAATAATATCCATTTCTGTGTTGTTAATGCTATAAATTCATAGGTCTTTAATTTCTTTAGTTTGTTCTTCTCTGAATTAGTAAGAGAAAAATCAGCTGCTATTGCATCTGCACTTTTTGACTTTTGAGTAAAAGCCATACCATAAGGA
>JAHWIB010000012.1 GCA_019322815.1 Candidatus Woesearchaeota archaeon
ATATTAATGCTTTTATAAGAATGAGAAAAAGAGTAAATCCACTTTATCATCCACAAGAGAATTTTAAAAATACAATATATTCACAGACATTAAATGATTCAGTTAGAATTGCTGGATGGGATGCAGAAAGAGACAGAACAGAATCTTTTGAGAGGCACTGGAAAGTTGCAAAGATCATTTCAGGATATGGAAACTTAAAGGCAGCAGCTTAAGTATTTATTCCAATAGCATCAGAACATGATAGATTAATAAGTCTTGAGATTTCTATCAGATGATAATTGACTAAGTCATTTTTTCCACTCTTAAAGATCTTAGATTTATTCTGCTGAATTTCTTTTGTAATATCAAAGACTACAGCGATCTTATTTAGATTTTTTTCAAAAAAGCCTTCATAGAGATTATTAAAAGAGTTAATAATCCTATTAATCAGTTCAGCTGCTTTATTATCCTCCAGATTTTTCTTTAGTTCTAAAGAAAGATAATAGATGCTTCTATGAATCCATGTTATTGTTGCTATAAAATGCCAGTAGAAATGTGTTTTTTCTTTCTCTACAACCTTTCTAAATATGCATCTTCTGCAGAAATTATCAATTCTTATTGCTTCAGCTGCATTCTTTTTTATTTCTTCTAAATTTTGTTCTTTTCCTTCTAAGAAATCTCTTATTAAAACTAAATCATTTTTTATTATGAAAAATGTCCTTCTCATAAGCACATCAAATTTATCATATCTTGGCTCTGTCAGGCTCTCAATTATTATTTTTTTATCTGTTTTTTCTGTAATCTGCCATCCCATCAAAAGGTCTAACTGCTTTTCAATTGATTTTGCTATATTCGCTTTTTGAAAATTTATCTTTAAAAGATCATATCCATTTCTGTATGCATTATTAAGAAGATATTGAATAAATTTATCATTAGTAGAATCAATAGTTAATTCTCCTTCTTTTCTTGGAGTTGTTTTTGTCTTGATAATAAGCTCTTCTCTTTCTTCTTCAAGATCAACCTCTTTAGTTTCATCTATACCGTGCTCCCTTATCCATTTGATAGGCAAAGTTATTGTGTATGAGTCGCTTTGCTTGATTATCTTTCTTTTCATAGTAAATTAGTATATTTTAGTTGTTTATAAATCTTTTGAAAATATATTAAATATATATTTAATAGGGAAAACATATATATCTAACTAATTCTGTTTTTTAGTTACTTAATAGTAATAAAATAATTAAGGTGACATAAAAAATGGAAAAAGGAATTTTAGGAAGATTGTATGACGGTGCTAAGAAATATGCAGCAATTGGTGTTTTAGCAGCAGCTGCTTTTGCTGGATGTGATAAAAAGCCTGATTCTGATAAGTCTATTGATTGGAAGATATTATATCAAATGGAGAGGCAAAAGAATGAGGTAAAATCCAAAGATCTTGCTGAACAATATAGAAAAATAGAAGCAGAAATAGCAGAAGAAAGAAAATTAAATCAAGATCTAGAAGATGCTATAAAACCTTTAATTTCTGGAAATTATTATGGAAGGTATCTTGATGAAGTAGGAGAAAAAAGAGAATTTCTTGATTCAATTAATTCAAAAGAATTCAAAGATACTTATGATTATTTAAAGACAAAAGGAGGAGTTACTGAAATAAAAAGTGTTGAAGATATAATTGAGATTGAGAGGATTTCCAGACATTTAGATGTACTTAAACATCTTGTTGAAGATATAGGAGCTGAAGATATAGAAACATCTATTGAATTTAAAGACGGCAAAAAATATATATTCGGAAATATCTTAAAAGAATTTGCTGATTTCTTAAGTTCAGAAGAGACAAGAGATAAAGTAACAAGCGAGGAAACAAAGAATTTTTTTGATTATTCTAAAAAGAAGTTTGGAAAAGAAGAATGGAGAATAAAAGAGTTAAGAAGGCTGTTTAAATTTGATCTTAGCGATTCATATGAAAATATAGATTATATTATTGATAAGTTTGATTATGATGCTAAGTTAATGCATCATGAAGATTTATTAGATCTGCTTGATGTTGCTCAAGATCCTGAGTTTATGAAGAAAGTAAGAGATCCAAAGTATAGAGTAGAGGATGTATTCTCAACAAATGATATTGTTTTGATTGATCTGATTGAATCAGATGAAGAATTAAAAGGATTATATAATGACAGAGAGAGATTAGAAAAAGAATTGCAGGGAATATATGAAAGAGAACCTGTTTTAAGAACATGGAAAAATAAAGAGAATCCTCTTCCTGAAGATTATTCTGAAAGAAATCCATTAGAAGATTTTAGTACATTGGATCTGATAAGGATATATATTTTAGATAAAGCAATGCAGGATCCTGAAGTGATCAAAACAATTAGTGATGGCATACAAAGAGATTTATTTGAATTTAAAGGAACAGAGCTTGGAGGAACTTTTGAATATGCAGATGGAAAAGCAAACTTCAAAGTAGCAGTTCCTAGAGAATATGTTAAAGGAAGCTGTGAATTCACAAATGGATCTTACAGTCATTCATATAATGGATTCAATAATAGGGGAGTTTCAACTTTCCACTTCCATGCCTGCAAAGAAGATGATTCTGAGATTTCAGGACCAAGCTGCGGAGATCTTAGTGTAAGCATGAAATACAGAGTTAGTGATGTTGTTATAACTGCTCTTGGGCAGGAAGGAGATAATATGAAGATCAATGTAGATTTCTATGCAGCTGACAGAATAAGAGGAGAGTTAAAACCTTATCTGAAAGATGTCCACAGCAAAGCAAAAAGATTAGACCTTGGAACTTATGAAGTTCCTTTTCAAAGGCTGGAAAAAGGTGAATAAAAATGGAAATTATAAAAAAATTATATGAAGGTGCTAAAAAATATGCAACTGCAGCAGTTGTTGGAGCAACAATTGGTCTTTTAGCAACTACAGCAGTTATTAGATGTAGTAGATGCAGTCAAAAGCCTGCTTCAGATCACGCAGATTTTATTCTTGAACATGGAGCTGATTCTAAAATTGAAAATGAAGGAAGAATCACTGCAGAGCCTATTGAAGGGACTGAGAAACTTACATTAAGCGGGACTGAGCTGCATACATTAGAAGGTTATGTAGATGTTTATATGGGTAATAGAACAAAAGTTTATTTAAGAAAAGCAGTGAAAAAAGAAAAAGAGGGTGTGACTGAACTTTATGTAACTTCAGTGGTGGATATTCTAAACAGTGAGGAACTTTCATATGATTCAGGCAAGTTAGTTTTTGCAGCTCGTCTTAATGATAAACCTTTTACTATTCAGAAAACATATAAATTAAGTCTTGAAGAAGCTACTTCTGCAGCAGAGATTATCATGAAAGAGATGAGAGAATATGTTAATGCTAAAAATGATAAGAAAAAAAGTAAGGAAGAACTGGAAAAGCAAAAAGAAGCTGAAGAAAAAAGAAGAGTAATGAAAGAGGCAGGGATAATCAAAGGTGAATAAAAATGATAAAAAAAATGTATGAAATTGTTAAGAAATATGCAGCAATCAGTGTTTTAGCAGCTGCTGGATGTGCAAGTCAATTAGCATCTCATGAAGAAATTGATGATCTAGTCGCAAAGTTGGTAAACACAAAACCTTCAAATTATGAAGGCCAAAGAGATGATGCTATACAATTAGTACGGGAAGCAGATTACAACAAAGATGGAATAATAACTTCAAAAGAATTAGAAAGATTCAAAGCAGAAAATCCTTGGATAGAAGAAGAATATGAAAAAAGTGAAAAAAGGAAAAAAAATCAGACACCTCATCACTTAATAGATCTAGCCTTGAAGTTGAAAAATAAAGAAGTTGAAAAAAAGGATGAAGGATCAGTTTATACAATAACTCCAGAAAATAGTTTTTTAAGTGATGGAAGGATTTTAAGAGTTGTTAAAGTTGTATATCATGATAAAGATGGAGATGGAAAACCAAGCGCTGGAGATGAAGTAGAATATACTCTTCAAGTAAATGCTCCTAATGTAATTGGAACAACAATAAGAACATTTAGAGATGTTATTGAAGAAGGAGAATATGCATACACTTCTCTTGGTGAATTTGATCCTAATACTGGCAAACAAATGCCTGATGAATCCCAATCATTCACAGGTTTTAGAGGTATAGCTAATACCCTATTGTATTCTGAAGTAGAACATAATAAACAATTGGATAAAGATAAATAAAAATGAAGCAATTAGAGCTGGAAAAATTATTAGAAGCAGGATTCTATGCATTAGGAGTTGAATTCAGCAGAAGAAAATATGGAGAAGAGATTAGAGTTGCTTCTGAAGTTGATGATCAGTTTGAAGAAACTTCTGTCAAGGAAGCAGAAAGAAAAAATGCCAGTTTTAAAACACCAGAAGGAGGATTGCTTGCTGCACTAGGATTGTATGCAGGGCGTGATGAATTGACTGAAGATCAAAAGCATGTATTTGATGAAGCTGTTCCTTTTTTTAAGAGAAAAGCTGAGATATTAGACGGCGCTTTTATTGTAGATTATCGTGTTTATGCAGAAGAAACTATGGATAATTATGAGCCAAATGCAGATGAGATCATAAGAGATGGTAAAATTTTAGGTGAAATGATTGATGTACACCTGAATGTGCCAGGCAAAGAATTAATGCTTGCTTCAATTACAACATATTTTGATGGTTATCCTGAACAAGAAGATGATACCTTTGTCAGGATTGTCTATACAAAAGAAGAGCTTGACAGGATATTTGAAGATAATGTTCCTGAATTAGTTTCCAGGATTGATATAAAGCTTAAATCTATGAAAGGATCAGTACAAAAGGAATATGATCCAAAATCAATATATCAAGGAGTAATGGATTTCTTAGTTTAAAGGTCTTAAATGCTTGAATTCAAGCATTTCAAACGCTTGACTTCTTTATATTTTCCCCTTACAATTGATTTTTATAAATGTAAGGGGAAAGATTTAAATAGGTGTAATGTTTTGGATATTATATGGTATATATTCATGTAAAAAAAATAGGAAATAAAAAATATTACTCATTAAGAATATCAGTAAGAAAAGAAAATCGTGTTATTACAAAAGATTTATGTAATCTTGGCAGTGATATCTCTAAAATAAATCTAGATAACTTGGAAAAGAAATATAAAAAAGAAATAAGAAAATCATATAAAACTATTAAAAAATTCTTAGATACAAATTATTATATTGAAAGAATAAAAAAAGTAAAAAAAAGCCTTTTTTTTACTAAAGAACAACTAATTAATATTGAAGCAATTTTACTTCATTATAGGTCTAAATTTCTTAAATTAAATAGATTAACAAAAAAAGAAACCTATAATAATTTCTTAATAAAATTTGCAGTTAATAGTACTGCTATTGAAGGAAATACTATTACATTGAAAGAGGCCCGTAAATTATTTGAAGAAGATGTCATGCCAAAGAACAGAACATTAAGAGAAGCTTATGATCTTATTAATACAAAAAAAGTATTTAATTTTTTACTTAATAAAAAACCTAAATTAGATATAGATTTAATAATAAAGATCCATGATATGCTCCTTGACAAAACTGATAAAAGAAAAGGTTTAAGGAATCATGATATTCATATTTTGGGGCAGCCTTTTAAGCCAAGTCCTGCAAGATATGTAAAATCTGATATAAGATTATTGTTGGAATGGTATAATAAAAACAAAAATATAATTTATCCTCTTGCATTAGCAATCTTCTTCCATCATAAATTTGAAAGCATCCATCCATTTTCAGATGGAAATGGAAGAACTGGAAGAGTGCTTATGAATTATATACTCTCTTTGCATAATTATCCTCCACTTGTGATTTCAATAAGATCTAGAAAAGAGTATCTTGATTTATTAAATCAAGCAGATAAATCACTAAAGAAAAATCTGTTAGAAATAAACAAAAGTTATTATCAAGATTTGATTAATTTTATTTATTCTCAATATAAACTTTCTTATTGGGATACATTTCTATTTTAGGTTTCCCCCTACATTTAATATTTTATTTGTAAGGGGAAAAAGTTATAAAGCTGTTTATATGAGATAAGATAGTCATGCCAAAAGATCAAAACAGAACTTATTCTAATGAAATATTTGTTACTACTATAAAGAGACTATAAATACAAAAGCTTTATAAAGTAGTAATTTTTACTACTTTTTACTATGAAGATAAAGGTTTCTATATCAATGGAAGAGGATACGATCAAAGCAGTTGAAAAGCTTGTTAAAGAAGATACTTTCAGAAATAAGAGCCATCTTATTGAATTAGCTACAAAAAGATATCTAAAAGAGGTCCAATGATATGAGAATAGTTAAGAGAGGAATGGAAAGAGCAGCAAAAGAACGTTTAAGACTTGAAAAAGGCAACAATTATCAAGGAGATGAATTAGTAGATTTTCAAGGACAGGAAGTAATCAAAAGAGAATTTGATGCTTTAGATGATTTGATAACTGACAATAGAATTGGTCGTATGGATTTACATGTAGAAGCAGGTAAACCAGTCAAGACATCTGGTTCTACTTTTTATCCTTGGGAACTTGCATTTATACCAGAACCAGAAGATGTTGTTATTGAAGATGGTCATATTGTTGAAATAAGATCAGATATATTAGGTTATGGTGATAAATCAACTAAGGCGCTCAAAGAGTATTTTCCTAATTTAAGAAAAATAAAAATAAGCTTACTTTATAATAATTTATCAGATTGGGCAGAAGGCGAATTCATAGAACCAGGATCTCATGCTGTAAGATTAGAGCTTCCTCCTGAACAAGTTCATACAGTAACAGTTGAACAAGACGGAGTTACAATAGAATATCAGGTAGCTTTATCTGAAGAGGATAAAGCCCTGGGCCCATTTGTTTTGGCTAACAAGCTTAAAAATACTATAGAAGCAGGTGGAACAGAAGAAGTTAGAATAAAAGGTGAAGGCAATAGCCCAGATGAGGTTTATCATCAATATCGTATGAAATCAGGAGTTACAGAAGTTAGGACAGATGAAGAGCTTCGCCTTCTTAATAGAAGAGGGCATGTTAAGATCAAATTTGCTGATGAAACTATTCAAGAAGCTATAGAAAGAACAAAAGAAGATATTGCAGTTTTTGAACAGCGTGCTCCAGAAGAAGAAAATCCAAAATTTATGCAGCAGATATATGACTGTGGAAAATATATGGGTGATTATGTTAAAGCAGCTGCTCATGTGCAAAGAGCTATTGATGAAAATAATTATAGAGATTGGAAGGATATTAGAGATGCTCTTTTCTTGCCTAAAGAAGTGAGATTTAATGGAGAGTTGTTTGTAAAAGGAGCAGTTAATGAACCTTCTGTAGTTGCTTTGGAACAATTGATAGATAAAGCTGAAGCACATTTTAGCTCTCAAGAATTCACTTTGTTTATGCCTGCATTAGAAAGTTTATTTCCAGATTCTTATCAACTAGTTGCAGAACTAGTAGATAAGAAGATAGAAGATCTTGAAACAATAACATTAGATTCAATTTCAGGAAAAAGTGGAGGAGGAGTCGGAAGATTTGATGATAATGGAAGAGATTGTGTTTTTAAGGTAGAAAAAGATTTCTTAGCAGCATACAAATCAGCTAAGACAGCTGATCTTATACATGAAAGAGCAAAAACAGATAATCTTGCTGCAAGACTTGCAAGAAGGATTCCTAAGCCTATATTTTCAGAGCCAATACAAAGAGAAGGATATTGGGTAACATTCTCAGAAGATGTGAGCAATAAAGTTGTTGTTTATGATTCTGAAGACCTAAAAGTCATGGGCCCTGAATTAGAAAAAGGATTAGATCCAAATCTTGTTGAAAATCTATATACTATAGCATTATACCATGAAGTTGTAGGTAATATTGTTAGAGAACAGCTGGCAATACAGGATCCTAGAAAAATATTAGCTGCAAAGATAATAGCTGCTCCAGGAAATGTCAAGACATACCTTTCTAAAGAAGAGATCTTAGACAGGTTCAAGCAGGATAAAGATATTTATAGCCAGATCGAAAAAGAACTGGGCAAGCTGCTGCGAAATTATGAACCTACTGTTGCAGAGCTGGCTGAACTAGAGAAAAAAGGAAGGACCCTTGGCCATTATGATAATAAGCCAGACAATAATCTTAATGGATATCTTCTTGACCTTGGCTGCACAAAATTAGGATTTGAAATTGATGATCTAGCTAGAGCACTTATGGACAGGCCAGATATAGTTGGCAATAGAAGATTATTCAATAATTATCTAGGATGCTATGCATCAATGAGGCAGAAGCTTAATGCAGATTATTATCCAACAGAAGGATTTAGCAGGCATGTGCTTAATCAGACAAAAATCAATGCAATAAGAAACGCTGGATGGGCTTTAAATAGCGAAGAAAATAGATCAAAATTTGCTTCATTTTATGAAGTTGCAAGAAAATCAGCTTAATCTCTCATTGTTATAATTCCTATACCTGAGCTTGTTGAAGTCATTATATATCTGCTCATAACTGAAAAATAATATAGAACTGTGCTTTTATACCTGCTTTGTTTCTTAAGCAGATTAAATCTCTCTTCTTCATACTCTCTGAAATTTTTATGGATATTTTGAAAAGTCTCAATCTTGTTTTCATATATTCCTTTATAGAGATTATCTAATGAATCTTTAACTGAATAAAGATAATCAAGCTCACTTTTGCTTAACTTCTCCATTTTCTTATCTTTAATCGCAACAGCAAGATAATACAGCTGCCTTTCTATCCATGTTATTAAATTGTTCATTGTCCATTGGAATGAATTAAAGTCTCCTTTTTTCCTTGAAACAGTCCTTAAACAGAAATTGGAATTTTTTATAGCTCTGCTGCTGCTGACATGCATTCTCTCAACATCTATCTTTTCTAAATTTTTCAAAGAATCAATAATATATATTACATCTTGTTTTGCTATAAAGAATATCTGCTTAATCAACACTTCAAACCTTGCTTCAGTAACCTCTGACATGCTTTCTATTATAACTCTACTTTCTGTAAAATCTGTAACCTCAAATCCAGGCAGCAGATTCAATGCTTTGTAAAGATCTTTTTCATTTACTTTGCCTTCAATAATCAGTTTATCATAACCAGCCCTGTAATAATTATTAAGGATATACTGAAGAAATCTTTTATCTCCTGAAGTCAGCTTTATCTCAGCTTCTCTTTTGAATGGAACTGATTCTGTCTTAACAAGCAGTCCTTCTTCTACTTCATCAACAAACAGCTCCTTTCCTACACCATGTTCTCTTGCCCATTTCATAGGCAGAGTTATTGTAAATGAATCCTTTTGTCTTATTACTCTTCTTTTCATAGTGTATAGAAATCTCTAGTTATTTATAAAGCTTTTGAAAAATATATGTTACCATACGAAAATTATGGAAAACCTATATATCTAACTTATTTTCTACCAGTTAGTAACAAATTATTAAGTAAAAGGTGAATAAAAAATGGAATTTAATGAAGAATCTGAAAAAATAATTGAAAGAAACCTTTCAAGAATGATGAGAGGCAGAGGATATATAGCTGAAACAATGATGAGAGGAGCTGATTACTTTCCTATAAAAGTTCAATATGATGAAAAAGGAGATTTTGATACAGGAGACAGCCAAATCATGGTTGGATTTGGAGATCAAGGTGTTCTTTGGAAAGAAGAGCATTACCAAGATAAAACACACAGAGCTTTTGCAGTTCCAGAAGATTTCGGTTCAACTCTAGCTGAATTGGTTGTAGTAGAAACCTTCAAGAGATTCAATGAAAAACTAAAACAGTATAGAGACAAAGGTGAATAAAAAATGGAAGAAGAAAGGTATACTGATGAAAGTTTGGATGCTTTAACAAAAAGTTATCCAATTGAAGATGTGTTTAAAGGTTCAATTGGATTTTGGAAAGGGCATGTTACAGGCTATCATGCTGGAGGTTTTTTTAGAAACTCTCCTGCAGGAAGCAGTGAAGCTGAGCTCATGCTAGGTTCTATTGCTAAGAATGTAGCATGCGAAGGCAAATGGTTTGGATTAGTAGTAGATAATATAAGTCCTGCTGATGCTGAAGCAAAACAATATGGTAGGCATTTAGCCAGCATTATTGAAACTGGTTTAGCTGAACTAAAAGTAGTAGATGACAAAGTCTATTTAAAGCCAACAGAAAAATTTGCTGAGCTTGCAGAAGAAAGAGACAGAATGCTTTTCCCAACTTATATAAGGTTATATGCAGTTGAAAATGATATTGAAACAAAGTTATTTGTAGCAGCTAATGATGAGAATCATTTATATCCTAAGGATAAAAACAATCCAAGAATTCTTGTTGATGCTGAAAAAGGAGTTACTAAAGGAGTAATCGAACCTGGCAGAGAAGTTTACGTTGAAGGAGAAACTAATTCAGATAAGAATTATAGAGTGGAAGGATGGGTAGAAATAACTGAAAAAAATCTTAATGATATAATAGATTTTGGCAGAGAGAATAAACTTCTTGATGCATTGCTTGTGCATGGTAAATCTGTTAAGGGTTTAGATGAAAAGAGAGATATGCCAAAGATCCAAGAATCACGAGACAAATTTGAAAGTCAATTAAAAAGACTAACACATACATCTTATAGAAAAATTGGAAAAAGAGGGGAGGAAGATATCTTTTTTCAAGACCCGGATGTAGACGTAAAAGAGATGGGATATGTAGGACCATATGGAGAATTTATGTGGCAAGGAACAGTAAAAGATAAAGAAGGTACTGCATATTCTGTAGAAATTCTAATAGAGCTTGGTGACGAATTAAAGGAATTAATTGTAATACCAAAACGTGAAGAAAAAAAATCGTTTTCTGGTTTAAATAGAAAAATGGAAGAACTGGGATTTGGTGAATGAAAAATGAAAGAAATAACTTATGAAACAGAAAAAATAAGACATGTTGATATAGAGCGTTATCCTGATAAAGAAGAATGGATTGCTGTCAAAGGAACTTTTGAAGGAGAAAAGATTGAAGGAGTTCAATATACAGTAAAAAGAGATAGGAGAAAACTTAAAAGATTCAATACGCTTTGTCAATTGATTCATTATTCTAAAGACTTAGAAACAGGAGTTGTTTCAGAAGAGTCTGTACCTTATGATAGAGCTTTCTCTAGTTTAGAAGAAGCAGCAAACAAAGCTGATGAAAAACTTGAAGAACTAGTAAAGAAAAATCCTCAAAAATACCTAGGAAAAGTGGTAGGAAAGGTACGCGGTGAAATACGTATTGAATACACAGGCAAGATAATGGATCTTGTTTCAGCTGAAAATGATTATGAACTTACAAAATGGGCAGGTGCAAGTTTTTATGACACTTGTATGTTATTATCTAGATGCAGGCCTGAATTACGAAGACAAGTATTTGATTTATATCTTGAAGGAGAAGAAAGATTAGGGCATAAATTATACACTAATTCAACAATCTTGTCACAGCCTTATATTAGAGAACTTAATCTAGATATTGATCCTGAGAAATTATTTGAAGAAGCAATGAAAGATGGAGAATTTGGAAGAGCACATACTCTTGCTGGTGAATTTGAACTATCTCCTGAGATGAGAAGAGAATCTACATTACGAATGACTGAAAGAGCATTAGATATGAGAGCTAAAGGCAGGCAATATATCCTGGATTTTGGACTTTTATATACCTTTGTAAAAGAAGTTGGTTTTGATGATCCTGTTGCAAAAAAGCTTGCAAAACAATGGTTTGAAGATACCATGGATACTGGATGGCTTTATGAAGATGCATTAGAGATTGCAGAAGAAGCAGGACTTGGAGAAGAGTATATTGCAAGAGCAAAATGGGAAATGCAGAATCCTGTTGTAAAATTCTTTCTAAATATTGGTAAGGGAGCAAAAAGTCTTGTATCTAAAAGTGGATAAAAATAGATCTAACCTTAAAAATATGCAGAAGAATTAAATATAAACTATTTTTGTCTAAATTATATGGAAATAAATTTATATAGAGTTGAACCAAAAGGAACTGATAAGGAATTCTTTATAATAGCTGATGAAAAAGGAAGCATACTCTATAGAAAGGAAAAATATTTTGTTCTAGATTATACAAATACTAATGAGACTATAACTGTTTTGCCTGCAGATAATGATGGAATTCAGCAGGCAGTTCTCAGAGTATTGTGGTGCATGTGGCCAGATGATTATGGAGGAGTGGTTGTATCAGATAATCCTTTGGAGCTCGAGGTATATGCAACAGTAAAAGAATCAAAGACAATACCTTATTCTAGATTTGAAGAAGCTGTTGAAAAACGTAAAAAGATGCTGTCAATAAGAGAAGAAAAAAGAAGATTATCTGAAGAAGAGAGTGATAAAGAATTTGAAGAGATTGAAGAAGAATATGATAAAAAACTGGCAAAAACATCAGATCCTGATTATTTAGACAATGTAGAAACAGACAATGAACAAAGAAAAAAAGCCATAACAAGGAAACATGTTGGTCTTATTCTGAAGGAAAGAGTTCCTTCTTTAGAAGAATTGTTATGGACTTAATCTTATAAATTAAATATAAAGAAAATCCCTATTTATACTGCCTGTAATGCCTGAATTCAAGCATTTCAAACACCTGAATTCTTAAGAATCAGAGCCTATGTTACCACTTATAAGGGACTATAAAACGAAAGATTTATAAAGGAGTTATACCAAGTAATACTTAAGGAAAATGACAAAAGTATCTAGAAGAGGATTCTTAGGAATTGCAGGATTAGGATTAGCTGCTATACTAGCAGGATGCAATCCATCTATGGTTGATTCTGACAAAGATTTGGTCCAGTTGGTATCAGAACAGGATATTCCAAAAAATAGAGGTGCTTTGATGACTTATCCTCATTCATGTATGAATGGTGCTTTCCTGGATTGGGATGGTTTGACAGAAGAATATGAAGAAATGAAATTTTGCCTATCCATAGCTAATAAATATGAAAAACCAAGATATCAAAAACGTCTTAAAAAGATTGAAGATAAAATGGCTGCAAAGTTTGGAGGAGGTCTTGAAGTAAGCGATCAAGTAAAAAGAGAATTTGATAAGATAAAAAAAATTTATGGAGATAGAGCATCATTAGTAAAAACTATAACATTTAAGGATCTTGTAGAAGCAATTGAGTCTGCTGGGCAGGCAAACAATGGCTTGTCTCACTTAATCATTGGAGGTCATGGAGAGCCAAAATCAATCAAGTTAGGATTAGACACATATTTCAGTTTAAGTGATGTTGACAAGCCTGAATTTGTAAGATTAAAAAAATACATAAATGGCCCTGTTTATCTTGAATCATGTTCAACAGGTGCTCCACAATCTGATGGGGAGTGTATGGCTCAGGCAATAAGTAGGGTGTGGAAGACAGAAGTACATGGTTTGGTTGTTCCTTCAGCTACGGGATTTACACCAAATCTAAGACTCTATACTGTTAAAACTAGAAAAGGATTTATTAAAGATGCAGTATATTTTGAAGGTTTTTCAGATGGAATGTACACTGTAGAACATACTCCAAATGAATTTAAAAGTTTTGAGTATAATGTTAAATTAGATCAAGAAGGAAAAGTTGATTCAATTGAATTATTAAATTTATTCTTAGAGAGGAAAAACTTAATGGAGTGTTATGAGATTCAAAAGCAAGGACTTTCTTATGTTAGAGAATGTGAAAAACCAAGAATACAAAGAAGACTTAAAGAAATTCAAGATGAAATGGCTGAAAAAGCTAAATATGAAATGACTCCAGAAGAAAGAGAAAGTATGGAGCATGTAAAACAAAGTATCGATAATTGTAATGAACCTTTTTACCAAGACATGGTTAGAGCTAAGAAAGGGCATTTTAGATTAAGCCCAAATCTTATTGCGGTTTATAAGAATGGTAAGAGGATAAAGTAAATGGCAAATAGAAAAACAGAAGTTGAAAGAATAAAGCATACACCTGAGTATGCTGCTGCAAGAGAGGCTCTTGGTAAAGTATATTGGGAAAATAAGATAGGTCTTCGCGACTTGTTGTTTCTTGGCGGACAGTTTCTAATTAATATGGGAGATGAGCCAGGTAAATTAGAAGCTCTAAGAGGCAGAGTAGCTGCTTTACGAGCTAAGTACCAAGAATTAAAGGAAGAAGCAAGGAGATATGTACTTCAAAATGAAACACAAAATATGCATATCAGTGGATGAAGAAACTTTGCTTAAGGTAAAGGAAGCAATAAGAAATCAAACTTATAGAAATAAATCTCATGCTTTTGAAGCAGCTATGAATATGGTGATGAGAAAATGAGCACTGATGGATCATTAGACAAGAAAGTAGAAACAGAACTTAATTCTATTACTTGTAAAGATGTTAGTATTGCTCATGGAACAAATGTTTCTGGTATAAAGAGATTTAGAAAAGCTGACAATCCTAGAATCGCAGCAGGTGTTTATTTTACTTCTTGGTTAAGCAGTATTGCTGAAGATTTTGCTGTCAGAAGAACTGAAAGCAGAGGGTTAAGAGGAGACAGGCCTACTGTTTATTATGCAGAGGTTCCTGATGTTAAACTTGTTGATTTAAGAGATGAAAGAACACTTGAAACAGTTTTACAAGGATTTGCTGATTATGTTGAAAAAACTGACGAAAGAAGAGCTAATGCAGTAAGGATAAAGGTCGAAAAGGATCAGCATAAAGAAAAAGGATTAGCAGAAGTGATGATAGGTGTACAAGATAGATTTACAGAATATCTTCAATCTTTAGGATATGATGGGTTGGTTTGTGTTGAAGAAAGAGAGATAGAGAGGGTAAAAGAGCCTGATTATCAGTTTTATTATACAGAAGAGCAGTATGAAAAATTACATTGCAAATATGATTCAATAGTGGTTTTTGATCCTGAGAAGATAAAGATAGTTGAAGAAAAGGAATTATCAAAAAAAGACATTGAGTATAACAGATGGGATAGAGGAATGCCAGTACAAACTAGAAATGCTATTTTTCTTAGTGCTATAGCAGAAGTAGTAAATGATGTAATTGCAGAAAATTGTAATTATGATTGGAGAGATTGGGTTGAAAGTGATTTAATAAAACCAATAATAGAGGTTTATGACAGAGCCACATATGATAAACATAAGGATGAAGTATTGAGTAAAAAATTAATTTCATTAAAAGGAGATATAGGAGAAATTGTTAATAATCTGCAATTTACAAGAATCGGTGATCCAAATTATATGGATCATAGATATGATCATAGATTAGAACAATTCTCAGAATGGCTAGAGCAAAAAGGATTTAATATAGAAAGGAAAGATATTAATCCAACATTAACAGCTGGAATCCATAAGCCAGCAATATTTGATTTGAAGTATAATGGAAGAAGTGTACAAACAATTGTTCATAAGGATTTTAATGATGCTAAACCAGAAAAACTTAATCATGAATATTTATTAACAGAATTATTGATAGGAGTATCTTTAGATGATCACACAGTTAATGTTCCTCACATAAACGGGTTAGGCGATGCATATAGTTCTGGATGCACTTATTCTGTTTTCGAGCCTAATTATACTGTTGAAGAAGCATTGAAAAAAGGCAGAGAGTTTAATGAAGGAAAAGTAATTGATTCTATTGTAGACTTTGGTGTAATAGGGGCATTTCATTTAGCAAGCCGCGCATCATGGCAATTAGATTCATGGGATGTCTTTAATCATGCGAAATGCGATTTCTCAGAAATACAGAAAGCTAGAAATGCAAGAGACTTAGTAACAATACTTGAAGATCTAACTTCAGAAGATAGAAATGTTGATGAAAATGAGTTTAGACATTTAAGTTCAAGGCCAAATGAGAATTATAAAACAGCATTTAGAAGAAGAATGCAGAGAATTGGTATTGAAGATGAATTTATTGATATGTTTACTGAAAAATACATAGATCCAATAATGAAAGGAGGAAGAAAGACACTTTCTCATAATGATCTTCACATTGGGAATATATTTACACAAGGAAAGATCATAGATCTAGAAGCTGCGGGTTATGGAGAATTTGGAACTGATATAGCAAGATATCTTATCTCAAAATATACTCAAACTTATAGTCAAATAGAAGATCTTACTATACAAGATATTATAGAAGAAAATCAAGCAATGATAAGACGTGCTGTTGATAGATATAATAAAGCAATTAATGCTGTTGATGAGGTTTATGCTAAAAACATAGATGATCCTTCTTATGCAAGAGTCGGAAAGATGTTGGGATTAGAAGAACTTAGTTATGAAGAATTTAATGCAGCATTAGAAGGGATGATGAAGCATTCTGCATTATCTAGAGTCAGCCAGAGAATTTATGATTATGAACAGACAGACAGTGCTGAGTTTTTAGGTCTTGCAGCAGATAATTTTGATATATTTTATTCAAGCTTAAACGAAGAAGAAAAAAGAACATTTGATAAAGACAGCAGAAAAGCCTGCCCTACTTTAAAGGCATTGATGAATGTATACAAAGAAAAAGCATTAGCTGCTTAATATTCTATCCCTATCAGAGGATTGATCATATTATAAGTTAATCTGATAATATTTGCTAGATGCATGACTATCACTGGATTGCTTGATTTTTTAAGAAGATTATATGATCTACTATAATATAATTCATCTTTTTTCTTTGTAAAATAATCCAGATCTATCTTTTTTATTTTATAATAGAATTCATAGAATGTTTTTACAAAAATATTTGTCTCTTCTATGAAATTTATTAAACTTGGTTCTTTTTTTATTTTTGATGTAAGAACTCTTCTATAGATATATTCATATTCATTTGATACCTTTTCCAAACTCCAGATTATTAAATATAGAAATTTGTTTTTTTCAGGATAGATATCATTTTTTGTTATTGATCTCTTGCAGACATCTGTAAATTTCTTTATATTCTGGTTTAACTGCTTGATATTTTCCTGATTATCAAATTTATTGCTTTTAAGATCTTCATAGATTATCCTTCCTGTCTCTATCAGCATATAGAATGATCTTCTCAAATAATTCTTGAATTCATTATCTAGATCCTTAGAGATGTTTTTTATTATTATCTTTTCTTCTTTCTGCTCAACTATCTCAAAGCCCATAATTGAATTGACTGATTTCTGAATTTTTTTTATTGCTTTGTCTCCAATAACATTGACTTCTATCAGATCATATCCTCTTTTATAGAGGTTGCTGATAATTGCTCTTACTAATGATTCTTTATACTCTTCTTTTATTTCTACTTCTGCTCTCCTGATCTCTTCTTTTGGGATTCCTTTTGTTATGAATAAAGAATTCTGCTCTTCCAAAATATTAACAGTATCTCCTTTGCTGATTTTATTCTTTTTTGCCCATTTTATAGGAAGGGATATCATCAGTGTATTCGGACCTTGCTTGATTACTTTTCTTTCCATAATTAAGCAAAAAGGCTTAGTTATTTAAAAAGATTGTGGTTTTGTATATATTTTTATAAAAATAATAATAATATTGGCATAAAATATATATTAAACTAAAATCAAATATATTTATCACGTATAAGTGATAAAAGAATCAGAAGGAACTAAAATTCCTTCCTATTCGCCCTTAAAGATTGAGGGCAAAAAACGAAAAAGGTGAATGAAAAATGATAGGATTTGTATTAAATTTACTGAATCTTTCATGCGGTATGCCGGTAAGATTCAAAGAAAAAAAAGATATCAAAATTAGCAATGAAACTGTAGAAACAGGCATAACTGTAAATCCAGATGGTTCTGTTGATGAATTATGTGTAAAACCCGATCATGCTGTTAATGGAAACTGCGGATCATGGCCTGGAATATACCAAAGAAAAGAAGATGGATGGTATAAAGGCAAACTAGATTCAGAGCATGGAAAAAATCTGGTAAAGTGCGAATGCAGCCAGAACTTCACATTAAGCGGAGTTGTAGCTGAATTATATTCTGATATAAACATAAAAGGAAAATACATAAGTGAATGAAAATGGAAAAACAAAAAATGGATTATTCAACTCTATCTGCAAGAGTTTCAAGGATAGTTGAAGAGAAAGAACCTGAGATTTTTAATTCACATGTATTTCAAAATTATGGATATAGATTAAGTTATGCTATGAATGAAGCAAGACAAGAAGTAAGAAGAGAAATAGTTGAAGTTTATATTGAATTCTACAATGATAATGGTCTGGAAGATTCTATTGCAGAATCATTATTCAGAAACTATTCTACAGAAGAAGAGCGTAATACTCCAATAAATGAAGAAGGAGATGTTTATTGTAAAGATTTGGATTTAACTGTTAACCCTGGGAAAGCATATGAAAAAGCAATGGAAAATGAAAGATTCCTTAATGCACAGCATATTGCAGATGATTTTGGATTAGGAAAAGAAAAATCAAATGCAGCAGGAACAAAATATGTAAAACAAAAATTTAGAGATGAAGTTAGAAACATAAATACACTAAGAGATAATTATACAGATCTAAAAGAATATGATGCATTAAATTCTTCTATTGGAAAAGAAGTTGCTAAAGAATGGTTTGATAAATTGATGGCTTATGGCAGAGGGTTTAAACATTGGTGGATATTTGATGCTAAATATTTTACAGAAGCTGAGGAAGTTGCAAAAGAAGCTAAATTAGGACAAGAGATGGCAGATCAAGCAAAGAAAGAGAAACCAGGATTTTTCTTATCAAAGATTTTTACTCCTATAAGAAGAGGATTTATATTGTGAATGAAAATGGAAAAACCAAAATTTCAATATCAAACTCTTGATGAGGCTATGGAAGCAGGCGGTAGAATTTATGTTACAAATCCAGAAGGATTCGGGCCTGAAACAAAAAAAGTAATGCAGGAAATTTATGCCAGAAGAGCTCAATTTGGTGATAATGTAGTAGATTTCCAATGGGAGCATAAACATGATGGGATTTTATATCATTTACAGCAAGATGCAGTAAAAGAAGCGAGAGATATAGTAAGAGAAAGAAGATTAAATGATGCAGCTTCACTAGGAGATGTATATATTTATCCTGCTATAACAGAGGCACAACAAAGAGCATATGATACTATACTAGCCAGAGAATTTCTCAAAACTAAGGATCTTAAAAAATGGTGTATAGAAGTAAGTAAAGCTCGAAATAATCCGCATGCTGAAGAAGATTTTAAAAAAAGTCATATTGTGAATTATGCTAAACACTTTAAAAAATGGCTAGAAGAACCTAATAATGCCTATGATTATATGTCTGTGCGTATTCTTGGAGATAAGCTAGATTCTATAACAGAAGCTGTAAGAAAAGATATAGGATTAACAGCAGAAGAAACTGAACAATTAAAGGCAAAATGCGACAAGATAATCAGAAAATCCAAACCTTTGGTAGCAAGAGTTTGGAGCTTGTTTAGTGGTGAATAAAAATGACTGAAAACTTAGAAGAAAGAGCAAAAGAAGCTTTTAAAGCTGGAATAGAAAATATTGATAGAGAGGAATATGACCAAGCTGTTCATGATTTTAGTCAAGCTATTAAGTTAGATGTAACTTTTAAAAATGCTTATTATCATCGTGGAAGAGCAAAATCCTTGTTAGGAGATGGATACGGAGCACTTGCTGATTTTATGCAGGTTCTGGAATTGGATCCTACTGATTCAGATGCTTATATTGCTCTTGGACTTTTGCATCAAATAACAGATTTAGGAGCAGCTGAAAGGGATTATAGTGAAGCATTAAAATTTGATCCAACTGAGGGTATGGCTTACCGTTTACGTGGAATTATAAAAAGAAAGCAAGGCAGATTAAAAGAGGCTTTAGCTGATCTAGATGAAGCTGCAAAATATGATCCTGAAAATCCTTTGGTATATATCGAAAGAGGTTCAGTAAAAACAATGCAAGGAGAAGCTTCACAATCACTGCCGTCATTAGCCCAAACAAAGGCGCCATCTCATTTTAAGGAAGCTATTGCTGATTTTGACAAAGCAATCGAATTAGATCCTAAAAATGCTGAGGCTTATTTTAACAGAGCACTTGCAAGAGCAAGATTAGGGGATACGCAAAGAGCAGTAAGAGATTATTTTGAAGTTATAAAATTAGATCCTAAAAATGTTGAGGCTTACTATAATCGCGGAACTTTAAGGATTCATGCTGGCAATCCTCAGGGAGCTATTGCTGATTTTGATAAGGTTATTGAATTAAAGCCTGAAGATGCAAATGCACATCTTCAAAAAGCATATGTAAAGGCTCAAATAGGAGATTTTGATGGAGCGATTTCTGATAATACAAGAGCATTGGAATTGATTCCTTCTGATGATTTTAAATTAATTGAGATGGCCTACAATAATCGTTCATATGCTAAAAGCAGAAAAGGGGACAGTAAAGGATCTAAGGAAGATCGTAGCTTAGCATTCAAAGCACAATGTGATAATATTATTCCAAGTGCTAGGAAAGCTGCTTTTGGTAACAGAAGAGCTGGAATGGAAGCGCTTATGGATGAATTTTCCAGAGATTTAGATGAATTTAGAAAGAGAAAAGGTGAATGAAAAATGATATATGGTACTGGAAGATTTGATGGAAAAAAGCATCTTGGTGATTTAGTATTTTTACCTGGAGATCTTTATTCCTGGATGCTAGGAAATGAAGAAAAGATTGAAAAGATGTAGAATAAATGAAATTATTTCTTCTTTTTCTTAAAAAAATCTAATGCAGGGCAGCATTTCTTTCCTTGCTTGCAGTGCGGGCATGCTAGTTTTCCATAAAGGATTGGATTTATGAAAAACCAATTAAAAACAGGATAAAGCACTGCAATTAATGTTAGTAAATGGAATCCTCTTGAAATCAATAAAGCAATTCCAACTATTATCGGAACTAATACAACAAGCATTTGAGGAATCAAATCCTTAAATTTCATCTCTCTTTCGCAGAATTTTTTAGGATCTCCTTTTTTATACAACAGCTTAGCTAGTTTACCCCTTCCTGAAAAGCAAAGTTTTCCATAATAATAACAATGAGGGCATGCTTCTTTGTAAACAAAGTATTCCATTAATAAAATATATACAATGTATAAGATTCCTGTAATCAAATGCAGTCTAAACATTATGTAAGCTCCAAAAAAATAAACTAAAAGAAATAAAACATTAGCAAGAAGTATACTCCAAATGGGATATGATTCATAGTACTTTGCCACTTCACATCTCCTCAGGAGCTTCTATCCCTAATAAATCTAATCCAATCACAACAATTTCTTTTACAGCAGAAACTAATCCTAATCTCGATTGTTTTAATGCTTCATCAGCCTTGGCAATAGGACAATAAAGATAAAATGCATTAAAAGCCTGGCATAGATCAATCAGATATCTTGCAACAAGATAAGGCTTGTAAGATTCAGCTGATTCTGAAACAACAGAAGGAAAATTTGAAAGTAGATTAATCAGTTTTTCTTCGTAAGGAGTATTCAGCAAACCAGCATCAAAATTTCCGCTAAATTTTCCAGTTTTCTTGAATATTGAAGCGATCCTTGCATTTACATACTGGATATAAGGCCCTGTCTCTCCTTCAAATGACAATGATTTCTCTGGATCATAAGTAAAAGCAGTTGTATTGTCAAATTTAAGCATATAGAATTTCAATGCTCCTAACCCGATAACTCTTGCTCTCTTATCAATTTTTTTCTCATTAAGTATCTTATGCCTTTTCTTGATCTCTTGCTTAGAAATCTTGATCATCTCATCTATCAAATCATCTGCATCAACTACCTTTCCTTCTCTTGATTTCATCCTTCCAGAAGGAAGGCTTATCAGGCCATAGCTTAGATGATGGCATTTCTCTGCAAATTTAAATCCAAGCATCTCCAAAATCTTAAACAGCTGCTTGAAATGATTATCCTGCTCAGAAGCAACAACATATATTGACTGGTCAATCTTAAAATCATCAAATTTCAATTTAGCAAGATAGATGTCCTGAGTCAAATATAAAGCAGTTCCGTCAGATTTTATCAATATCCTGTCAGGTAGTTTATAATCTTCAAGCTTTGCAACAACAGCTCCATCTTCTTTAACAAAAATTCCCTTTTTGAAGCCATCCATTATAATCTCTTTTCCTTTTTTATACATCTCTGATTCATGATATTCTTTGTCAAATTTGATTCCTAAATTCTTGTATGTCTCTTTATATCCTTTATACACCCATTTCATCAATTTTTTCCATAATCTCATTGTTTCTGGTTTTCCTTCTTCCCAATCAACCAGCAGTTTTTGGACATCATCTTTTAATCTAGGATTTTCTGATTCAGCTTTTTTGAAATCAACATAGCATTTAGCTGCAAAATGATCAGGCTTAACATCAGGCTCTTTTCCAGGATAAAATTTTTTATAGCCAAGCATTGCTTCAGAAACACCAACACCCCTGTCATTATTCAGGCATGTCCTGACCACCTTATAGCCATTATATTCAAGAACTCTTGACAATGCCTCTCCTAACAAACCATTTCTAATGTGGCCTAGATGCAGAGACTTATTTGTATTAGGAGAGATAAATTCAACCATTATCTTTTTATTATTTTTTCCTTTGCCATAATCTCCTTTTAATATCAAAGGAATCAATTTAGAAGCTATTTTCTGCTTATCAATAAAGAAATTTAGAAACGGGCCTGCCTGCTCTGTCTTTTTTATCAATCCAGCTGGTTTTATTTTCTCAGACAATTCTTTTGCAATCTCAACAGGATTTTTCTTTAATTCCTTAGCCAGAACAAAGCAGGGAAAAGCATAATCACCTAATTTAGGATCAGGAGGAGTTGATAGATTAACATCTTTTAATTTCAGTTCTTTCTTGAGAAGATTAATCACTTCTTTTTTTGGGTTCATATAATCAATTTTGCAATAATAGAATATAAATGTTACTATAATTTTTTATTGTTGCTCTTTTAAGTGCATTAACTTTATAAATTTATTAAATTTTATTTTTCATATGAACGGACAAACTATTATAGTTCCAGAATATAAAGATGTACAAGGGCCATTAGTTTTTTTGGCAGGGCCAATACAAGGAGCAGAAGATTGGCAGAGCAAAGCTATTGATATTCTAAGAGAAAATGCTCCTGATCTGCATATTGCTTCTCCTAGATGGAATAAAGTGTACAAAGAAGGAGAATTTACTCAAAAGATGTATGAAGAACAAGTCGATTGGGAAACTCATTATTTACAAAGAGCTGCTGGAAATGGAGGCATTATGTTCTGGCTTGCAAAAGAAAAAGAGCATTTCTGCCATAGGGCTTATGCACAAACATCAAGAGTTGAGTATGGTGAATGGATAAATGAACTTAAACACAAGCCTGCTATAAATATTATGATGGGGATTGAAAAAGGTTATACTGGTGAAAAATATATAAGATATAGATTTGAAGAGAGGCTGGGAAAAATATGCTCTTCTTTAGAAGAAACTTGTTTAAGAGCAGTTAAAGAAATCTATGATCATTTATCAGCTTAATAGCTGATAAACTGCATAACCTAAGCCAGAAACTAATAAAGAACCAACTGTTCCTGCAACTCCAATTGCTATTCTATTTTGTTTACGCTCATGTAGAATTTCCCGTTCACATTCCCAATATTTTTCATTATCAGGCTTTAAGTCTATTGACTTTCTAATCTCTTTTAAAGCTTTTTTCAAAGAATATCCTTTATACCACGGAGAAAAATAACATCTCGCTGATTGAAATGCATGTTCTGCTTTAATATCTTCATTAACTGGAATCATCTCATCTAACAGGCATTTTGCTCTTCCTTCTTCTCTTGTATTTATAAGAAAACCAATTTCTTCTAATTTTAATCTTTGATCTCTTGGGCTTCCTGGTATTGCATTAGTTCTTAATGAAGTACCTCCCCAAGCTAGATCATCAATACTATTCCAAGATTCTTCTCCTTCTTTATACCAGTGATCAAATTGACTCATATATAATAAAAGAATTTAGTTATTTAAAAAGTTTTTAGAATTCAGCAGAATCTTTCTCTTTGTTCAGAATATAATATTTAGCTTCTCCGCTGCAGAAGGTTTTAATAAGATCAATCAGATCTTTGCAGACCTCAACCAGCTTCTTCTTAGTAACAGGAGGGATTCCTTCTACATATAATACTGCATTCTTTGTATTTTCAGTGATCTTTGTCTCATCGCAGTCTCTCCAATTCCATCTTCTGCATAATACTCTGGCATCATCTTTATAGACAACCTCTCCTTTTTCAGGACTTTCAATACTATTCTCTCCAAGAGGTGTAAATTTTTCTGTTCCTTCTGCCATTGTTAGTGTGATATTGCCGCTAATCTTATCCAAATCATCTGCACCCATTGGCACAATATGCTTTAAAGAAAGATAATTATACAGGTCAACTAATTTGTTTATATTAGGAACACTATTTCCTTTTAATATTCTTCTCATCATTGCCTCAACTGAGCTGTGATATTTAGAAGGCTTTGCACCAAATTCGCTGTAGGCAGTTCTCCATGGGCTTATCATCTCATGTTTTGTAATGTCTTCTGGAATAAAATTAAGATTGATATAATCCTCAACCTCTTTCAGCAGATGATCTATTTCCTTGCTTTTGCTTTTATTGTCTATTCCCTTTGCTATAACAATCCCTACATTTAATTTAGGAAATTTTTCAAAAATCTGTTTTGAAATAGTAAGCTTCATCTTTTCTTTTTCAAATCCTTTTTCTTTTGCAGGGTTCTTTTTCTTATTATGCTTATCAAATCCACTTTCTTCTTATTTTTAATTCCTAAATAGGTATTCAATTCACGCATTTCTTTTCTTATTCCAACCAGTATTCTGACTAATTTTTTGTATTCAATCCACTTAACAATAAGCATTATAACATATAATCCAAATATCCCACCTACCAAAACCTTTAATGTTCCAGTCACTCTAGTCATAAATTCTAAAATTGACCCAAATACAGTAGCTGTTTCATTTATTGCCATTTTATTAAAAAATTTAATTTTTAGTATATAAACTTTTCCTAAAAGAAAAAATGAGATAGATAGGAATACCTATAAAAAAAAAGAAAAAAAAGTTATTTTGCTTACAACTCTTCTTCTTCTGCTTCTTCTAGCTCTGCTTCCTCATTATATCCTCTTAGGAAGCCATCTTCAGCAGAGGTCATTTCGTCATCTTCAACCAAATCTTCGTCTGCTGTTTCTTCTTCGCCTTGAGCTAAAAACTCTTCGTCCTCAAAATCTTCATCTCTGGTCATTTTACTTAAACTGAAAGTTGCCTATTTATATATTTTGCACCTTAACACTATATAGTGTATATAGTTCACTATATTTTAGTATAATATCACTTCTCTTTCTCGACGAGTTTTTTAAATTTTTCAGTTAGATGAGTTAATTTTTCAGACTCTTTTAAAGCAGATTTTAGTATCAAAGAATTGCTTTTTCTTAGCTCATCAATTATCTTGTCTTTTCTCTTCAATTCTTCTTCATAGAACTTCTTGAGCTTACCAAGCTCCTTCTCTAAAGCATCTTTTGATGACATAATAAAATAAAGAAAATAATAGTATTAATATTTTACTAATCTTTTTAAAGAACTTCCAAAAAATAAATTATCATGGAAATAAAAAAACAAGAGCTTGAATTGATTGTAAAGATGAAAACTTCTGAAAACAACAGGATTTATATTATGGATAAAAAAGGAAGATCCTGCAATAAAGGCAAGAAAAGGCCTGTACCCTACAGAGAGGGGGATATAATAGAAAAAGAACTGCAGGACCTTCTAGATGGAATGGTTGAAAAAGGATGGATAGAAGATGTTACAGATGATTATATTTCTTACAGATTAACAGAAAAAGGCATTGAAGCATATGAACAGCATATAGGCACTATTGATTGATAAAATCATTCAACCCAGTTTGTTTTTTCTTAACCTCTATCTTAGACATTTCTTTTCTGTCTTTTTCTGAGAAAATAGGGATTCCATATTCTCCATCATAGCCTGGCTGCACTTCTATCTTTCCTGCTCTATTTTTAAGGATTGCATTAACTATTTTTTCATCTACTACTTTTTTAAGATCTTCTTCTGAAGCATCTAATAGAATATTTAGCTCTGATTTGAAATGATCAATCAGTTTATTGAATTCAGCCCAGACTTTTTTAGTTGCAATTGCTGTTCCTACTATCTTAGATATTATTTCGGATAAAGGAATTAATCTTTTGAAATCTTTTGCTTGTTTTGGCATGAAACCTTCTTCTCTGTCTGCTAACTGTTCAACCCTGTATTCAACACCAATTGTTACCGGCTTTCCGCATTTTGGACAGATCCCATTTATCTTCATTGTTTCTTTTGGGGATAAGCAGACATTGCAGTTTCTGTGCCCATCCCAATGATACTTGCCGTAAGCTGGATCAACTTCAATTGTTCCTGTTAATCCTTGTTTTGTCCTTAATGCTTTAATCAGATTATTATAGGTTAATTCTTTCAATTCAAACAAGGTTGCTTCTCTGCCGATTCTCCAAGGCCAAAAACTGTGCGAATCAGAAAATGAAACCAATGCAAACCTGTCCAGCTCAGACAATCTCCAGTTCATAGGTGGATCGCTGGATAATCCAGTTTCTAAAGCATGAATATTATCAGTCTGATCTTTAAAACAATCCTTTATATGGTCATAGCCAGACATCGAGCCAAACAAGCTAAACCATGGAGTCCAAATATGAGCTGGAATTACTTCAATATCTTTGCTTATCTTCAATAATTCATAAGTCATTTCATCTGATGGGATTTTAAATATAGGCCTTCCATCATAGTCAACCCTTCCATGTTTTAGGAAATATTCTGTAATTTGATCAACAACTTCGAAGCTTGGTGCTAAAATAACATTATGAACTCTACGTCCTTTTCCCATATCAGAATAAATCAATGAAACTTCTGTCTGCAGAACAAAACTCATGCCTCCTGCAGATTTCAAAATACCATTATCCTGCTCTGTAAGATTTGTTTTTAATTCCTGGATCCATTTTGGATGTGTAAAATCTCCGGTTCCTAGCAGATTCAATCCCTTGACTTTAGCCCATTTCTCCAAGTTAGCAGTATCAAGCTGCTTAGAAGTAGCTCTACTGTATTTTGAATGCAAGTGTAAATCGCTGATTATCTTCATTAAACTCCCCTTTTAAGAAAACAAAAAAATTCTAATATAAAAATGTTTGGTAATCAATTTTTATCAAAAACCTTTCTCAGTATAAAATAAGGTAAAAGAAAGCAGTCAGCAAAAACAATAACATTTACAACCATGACAAATAGAATGTCTTCTTTAATTGAAGAAAAGGCTGACATTAAAAGGATCAACACAACAATGATCGCATAAGCAAGTGAAATATTTACAGCAGATAATTTGCCTTTTTTCTTTGCATAGGCTAGATATATTTTCTTTAAGATCAAAGAAGATATTAAAGGGATCAATAAGATTAGAGCTATAGGTATTATTGGTGTTGTCACTCCCCCTGTTTTAACCCTAAAAACGCTTTCTAGTTCAAGTGTTTTATCCAAAAAAATAACAATGCCAAAAAGTGCCAATGAAATTAAGAATAAGATTAAAACACTGATATAGGTTCTATTCAAGAGGCCTTCTTCCTTAAGTTTTTTTGATGATGTTCTCTTTTCAGATGCTTTTATCTTTTTCTCCTTTTTTTCTATTTCTTTTAGTTCCTTTTCTCTTCTCCTAAATTCTTTTAATCTTTCTTCTCTCTCTTTTTTGTGCTTCTCAATCTCTTCTTTTGTTGGTTTTGCAAAAATAGCAGCACCTATCACAAGAAAGAAATAGACTATTAAAAAATTCAAAATTCCTCCTATAATAGCCAAACCTATTGCATAATCATCTCTCATGCTCATCCTTTCAATAAGATAAAAGAAAGCTAAAAGCACTGTAATAAAAGCATAAAAGAAACTTATACCTAATCTTTTTTTATCCTCTATAACTTTATCTCTTATTTTTGAATAAATTTTATTCAAGACAATAGAAGCAATTAATAAGCCTAAAAAAGGAACAATAATCACTGGAAATCTTAAAAATATAAAAATAAAACTTATCAAGATAGTTAATACCATCAAGATTAAAGCTAATACTAAAGGATTATCAAAACTAGTTTCTTTTTTGACCATAAAATAATATAAAAGAGCACTATTTATTAAACTTTTCCAAAAGATAGTAAACTTTTTAATTATTTAATTTTACCAATTTCTTATGGGGAACTTATTCATATGGGATTTTCATGGTGTTTTAGAAAAAGATAATGAATTTGCTGTTCAGGAAGTTGTAAATAGGATTCTGCCTGAATTTGGTTTTGATAAAAAAGCAACTGTTGAAGAATGCAGGATGTTGTATGGAAAGAAATGGGCAGAATATTACAAATACTTTGCTCCTGATGCAGATGAAGATATTATCCATAAGATGGTGATAAAGTCAACAGAGATAAGCATTAAAGAAAAGATAGCTTACAAGTATATCAAACCAACTGACTTTGCTCATGATGTCATTAAAAAGATTTCAGCTAAAGGGCATACTAACTTGATCATGTCAAATTCTTCTGATGAAGCGTTAGATTATTTTTTAGAATCAGTCAATATGCAGGGATTATTTGACCATAAATTTGGAGCAGATATCCATGAAAAAAGCGAATATGGAAAAGATACAAAAACTGAATTCCTTAAAGGTTTCCTGGAAAAGAATAATTTTGGCAGTATATTCTTAATTGATGATATGGAGCAGGCAGTAGAGATGGGAAAAAAATTCAATGCAGTAACTTTCAGATTCCATAGGAATAAAACGCCTCCAGATTCAAAAGCAAATTATGTGATAGATGATCTGAGAGAATTACTTAACTTTATATAATACCCAAATCCACTATTCAAAGATGTTATCGATTATAATAATAACAAAAAACGAAGAAAGATGTCTTCCTAAACTGTTGAAAAGCCTTGAAGACCAGACATTTAAGGATTTTGAGATAATTGTTTCAGATGCAAAATCCACTGACAAGACAAGAGAGATAGCAGAAAAGCATGGATATAAAATTATAGACGGCGGAAAGCCTGCAAAAGGAAGAAATAATGGGGCAAGAGCAGCTAAAAACGATTTATTATTGTTCTTAGATGCAGATGTTATACTTCCTAAAGATTTCCTTGAGAAAAATATCAAAGAATTTAAAGAAAGAAGATTAGACTGTGCAACTGCAGTATATAAACCTCAAGGAAATAAGCTGGCTGATAGATTTATGTATTTTTTTTATAATTTATGGGCAAGATCAATGCAGTATTTTTTTC
>JAHWIB010000013.1 GCA_019322815.1 Candidatus Woesearchaeota archaeon
AAGGCCTTTTGTAATTGAAGATTTTGATGATATTAAGCCAATTCTTGATTCTTTAAGAGAAGGTTATACAATTGCTTTGATTAATATCAGGCCTTTAAAGGAAAAGGATTTGATTGAATTAAAAAGAGCAATAAATAAATTAAAGAAAACTACTGATGCTATAGAAGGGGATATAGCTGGATTTGGAGAAGATTATATTGTTGTAACTCCGTCCTTTGCTTCTGTGCATAGATCAAAAGGGGCAGAAGAAATAGAGAGCCCTTAAATTTTTCTTATTTTCTAAAATAATAAAATTTTTAAACTTAGAAATTTGAATATCTTTCTATGGAGAAGCTAGAAAAACAGCCATGTCCAATGTGCAAAGGAAATACATTGACTCTTACTGAGGAAGAGAGAGAAGTGCCTTATTTTGGAAAGGTTTTTGTTTTCTCTATGACATGTTCTAACTGCAAATATCACAAGGCAGATGTTGAAGTTGCTGAAAAAGGTGAGCCAAGCAAGTATACAATTGAGATTAATGGTGAAGAGGATATGAAGGTCAGGATTGTTAAAAGCTCAGAAGCAACTATCAAGATACCTCATGTTGTTACAATTGAACCAGGGCCTGCTTCAAGCGGTTTTATAACAAATGTTGAAGGCATATTAAACAGGATTAAGCATCAAATAGAATCTGCAAAAGAAAGTGAAGAAGATCCTGCTGCCAAGAAAAAGGCAAAGAATCTATTGAAGAAATTAAACAAAGTAATATGGGGGCAGGAGAAATTAAAGATTATAATTGAAGATCCTTCTGGTAATTCTGCAATAATCTCGGACAAGGCTGTTAAGAGCAAGCTGAAATAATTATTTAGGTATAATTTTTATATTATCTATCCCCTGAAGCAAGAATTCTTTTGTATCATCTGCGCAAGGAGAATTGGTCATTAATCTTCCATTATCCTCATCAAAGGATTGTATATGGTAAACTAGATAGTTTCCTTCCAAGAGATTTTCTGCAATTGCGTCTCCATCTATTTTTCCATATATAACAACCCCTGCCATGCCTACTTCAGAACTTTGATGAGCATCTGAACCAGCAACTAAGAATAATTTATATCTGTTATCCTGCACCATTCCTAAGACCTGTCCTGCTGTTCTTGAATCAGGAGACCTTTTGCTGTTTGTCCATTCTAAAAAATATTTTCTTTGTTTGTATCTTGAAGGAAGCCAAAGCTTATGAGATTTTCTATTGTCTTCATGGCAGAGTATTCCTCCCTGCTGGAAACTGTGAGGGAAAGCAACAACAACCCTATTTTCTGTTTTTTGATGATGGTCTCTTATATAATTTAGAAGTGTCTCTAAATGCAATTCTGAATTTCTGGATCTAAAAAGTTCTCTGGAATATTTTTTTAAGCATTCTTTTATAAAATCTGCGTCTGTTGTAAGAAGATTAACATGCCCAAAATTTGTAGAAACTTCAACACCTGGCCTGATATGTCCGTTTATTGGCTTATCTGAGCCGTAAAGTAATGGAGCTCTGTCATGTTCTGTTTCAAATACAAAATCTATTCTTTTTTCTTTTATAGCTTTTGCATAATTGTATTCAGCACCAGCTTCTTTTACATCACTGCTTAGAATATGAGTATGAGGATCTACTATAGTTATATCGTCTCTGTCAAGAACTCTTTCAAGAAGTCCCCTTACTCCATTTTCTCCCAATCTCCGCATATAATTTTTTTTTAATTGGGTTTGTTTTTAAATATTATGTAATATGAGAATATAGTTAAAAACATTTATATAGGAATTATTATTTCCCAGTAGATGGGGAAAATGGTTAAGATTGGTATTATTGGCGGGAGTGGATTAGATAATCCTGATATTCTCGAAGATGTTAGAGAAGAGAATGCAGATACTCCTTATGGCAAGCCTTCAAGTTCTTTAAAAATTGGCAAGATCAAAAGTGTAGATGTTGTTTTAATTGCAAGGCATGGAAGAGAACATACAATCCCTCCAACACAAGTTAATTTCAGGGCAAATATTTCTGCTTTGAAAGAGGCCGGCTGCACACATATTCTTGCTACAACAGCTTGCGGAAGCTTGCGTGAAGAGATAGACAGAGGACATTTAGTTATTCTTGATCAGTTTATTGATTTTACTAGGCATAGAGATATAACTTTTCATAAAGAATTTGAGCCGCATAAACCAACACATTGTCCAATGGCAGAGCCTTTTGATAAAAATCTTAGAGAATTATTGATTAAAACTTCTAAGGAATTAAAATTATTCTGCCATGAAAAAGGGACTGTAATTACAATTGAAGGACCTAGGTTTAGCACTAAAGCTGAAAGCAAGATGTTCAGGATATGGGGTGCTGATGTTATTAATATGAGTGTAGCTCCTGAGGCTGCTTTAGCAAATGAGATTGGGCTGCCGTATGCAGCTGTTGCTATGTCAACTGATTACGACTGCTGGAAAGAAGATGAAGAGCCTGTAACATGGGAAGCTGTTCTAGAAATATTCAAACAAAATGCTAAGAATGTAACTGATCTATTGGTTGAGGTTATACCTAAGATAAAATGAAAATTACTATTTGTAATTCAACAAAGTTCCATACATTAGCATCAAAAACAAAAGAAGAATTAGAGAAATTAGGACATGAAGCTATGATGCATCCTTTGGAATGTGAATTTAGAGGAAAAAGGACACATGTTATTGAGCAATATAATGCAAGGCAGACGCAATGGAATGAAGAGCTTGCAAACTTAAAAGAATTTTTTATGAGAGAACATTTTGACAAGATAAAAGTTAGTGATGCTGTATTGATTTTAAATGTTGATAAAGACGGCAAGAAGAATTATATTGGTGGAAATACCTTTTTAGAGATGGGTTTTGCTTTTGGTCTAGGGAAAAAAGTATTTATGCTGAATCCTGTCAATGAAGAACTTCCTTATGCAGAAGAGATAAAAGGTATGAGGCCAATAATAATTAATGGAGATTTATCAAAGGTGAGGTAAAATGGACAAAATTAATTGTGTTGTTAAAACATGGCAGGAAATGCATGATTATGCAAAGCAGACTGCTGATAAAATAAAAAAAAGTGATTTTCATCCAGATGTTATTATCGGCTTGTCAAGAGGAGGGTTAGTGCCTGCAAGATTGTTCTGTGATTTTCTGCATGTAAAGAATTGCTTTACAATAAAGGTTGATCACTGGGGATTGACTGCAACAAAAGATGGAAAAGCCAAACTAGCTCATAAATTAGATATGGATTTGACAGGAAAAAGAATACTGATTGTTGATGATATAACAGATACAGGACAAAGCATGGAATTAGCAAAAAAACATATTGAAGAGCTGAATCCATCAGAAGTAAAAACAGCTACACTGATCCATATAGACCATTCAAAGTATGTGCCTGACTTTTACGGGCATGAAAGAGAATGGGCATGGATAGTATTTCCATGGAATCAAAGAGAAGACATGGTTAATCTTATCAATAAGATACTTGGAGAAGAAGAAAAAGCTATTGAGAAGGTAAAAGAAGAGCTTAAAACAAATTTTAATCTTGATTTAGAAGGATCTGAAATAGAAGAAATATTAGATCATATAAGATATTTAGATAGTGTTAAAAAATAAATATTGTTTAATATGTCAGAAAGAATTGTAGCTAATAAAGAGGTAATAGATAAAGTTGTTGGAGAAGTAACTAAAGAATTTGGTAATATTCTCAATGAACAAGATAAAGAAAAAAGAGCTATTATGTTATTAAGTTTAACAAGAAAAACAGATAGTTATATGTCACAATTTATAGAAGCAAAAATTCCTGCTGCATATAAATTATACCAAACTGATCAAAGAGCAAGAGAAGAAATAGAAAAAGCTTATCAGGATGATCCGGATGTTCTTAAAAAATTAGGGATCAATATGAAACGTTTATGGCCTTATGGAAAACCTAAGCCAGATCCACAAGCTAGTATAACACAAAAAAATGAATAAGATAAAAGAAATTTATTTATATTCATAATTAAATATATGTTTACAAAGGTGATAAATTGTTAAATATATCAATAGAGAAGATAAAAAGCCCTGTTGAAAAGCAGAAAATTGAATTAGTTGAGAGAAAAGGCCTTGGACATCCTGATTATATCTGTGATTTATGCTGCGAAGCTGTAAGCAGAGCTCTTTCTCAAGAATATACTAAAAGATTTGGAACAGTTCTTCATCATAATGTTGATAAAGGTTTATTAGTTGCAGGAAAAAGTATTCCAAAGTTTGGTGGTGGAAGGGTTCTTGAGCAAATTAAATTAACTGTTGCAGGAAGAGCAACTTCCAGAGTCGGAAAACAAAAAATTGATGTAAAAAGAATTGCATTTAAAGCTGTTAAAAAAGAACTTAATAGATTCAGGTATTTGAAAGATAAAGATATCAAGATTATAATTGATATTATGGAAGGAGCTGCTAATCTGCAGGAGGTCTTTAAAAAAGAAATTGCTGTTGCAAATGACACTAGCTTTGGAGCTGGCCATTATCCTTTATCAAGATTAGAATCTGTTGTCAAGAAGGTTGCTTATTTATTGAATTCAAAGTTATTTTTAAATAAATTCAAAGCAGTTGGTGAGGATATAAAAGTCCTGGGATTAAGAAAAGAAAATAAGATTAGGTTAACACTTGCAATTGCTTTTGTTGATAAATATGTCAGATCTATGGACCAATATATTTTGATTAAGCAGAAAGTTCTTGATTATGTGAAAAGATTTGCTGGAAAAGATATTGAAATTGATATCAATACACTGGATGATGAGACAAAAGATGAGAAAAGTATTTACTTGACTGTGACTGGCTTAAGCGCAGAGCATGGTGATGATGGAAATACTGGGAGAGGCAATAGGATGAATGGTTTGATTACTCCAAACAGGCCTGTAAGCTTAGAAGCAACTGCAGGCAAAAACATTAACCATCCTGGTAAATTATACCAAGTAATGGCTTATGAAATTGCAAAAAGAGTTGGCAAATTAAAAGGAATTAATGAATGTATTGTCAAGCTTGCATCTCAAATCGGAAAACCATTGGATGAACCACAAATTGCTTCTATTGCTGTAAATGGAAACAACAATAGGATAAAGAATATAGTTGAATCTGTTTTTAGAGATATAAAGAAAATACAAAAAAATATTGTTAAGGGAAGATATGAAGTGTTTTAAGCTTCTGGAATATCTGTTTCTAAAAGATTTTTGACATCTTTTTTCAATGGAGCAACTCTGTCTAGTCTTTCCCATGTAAAATCTGGATCTGATCTTCCAAAATGCCCGTAAGCTGCTGTTTTTCTGTAAATTGGTCTTCTAAGATTAAGTTCTCTTAGAATATCTGCAGGCTTAAGCGGAAAATGTTTTCTTACTAATTTTACTATTTCCTGTTCTGGAATCTTATTTGTTCCAAAAGTATCAACCAAAACTGAAACAGGCTCTGCAACTCCAATTGCATAAGCTAATTCTACTTCACATCTGTCTGCTAATCCTGCTGCAACTATATTTTTTGCAATGTATCTTGCAGCATATGTTGCTGATCTGTCAACTTTAGAAGGGTCTTTTCCAGAGAAAGCCCCTCCACCATGTCTTCCCATTCCTCCATAAGTATCTACTATTATTTTTCTTCCTGTAAGACCTGCATCTGCATAAGGTCCTCCTCTTACAAATTTTCCAGTAGGATTTACTAAGAATTTAGTGTGTTTATCAATCCATTTTCCACAAATAGGTTTGATTACATGTTTAATTATGTCTTTTCTTATTCTTCTATAAGGAACTTCATCATGCTGTGTTGAGATTAATATTGTATCAATTCTTTTTGGTTTTCCATCAACATATTCTACTGTTACTTGTGATTTTCCATCTGGCCTTAGATATTTTATCTTTCCTTTTTTCCTTACTTCTGCAAGTTTAAGGCACAATTTATGAGCCATTATTATTGGCAGTGGCATATATTCAGGTGTTTCATTTGTAGCATAACCAAACATCATTCCTTGATCCCCTGCTCCCTGTTCTTTATGCAATCCTTGTCCTGCTGTGACTCCTTGAGAAATATCAGGAGATTGTTCTTCTAAGTGGACAAATACAGCACATGTTTCATGCTCAATTCCATATTCTGATCTTGTATATCCTATTTTATGCAGTGTATTCCTTACTATCTTTGGAATATCAACATATGCTTTTGTTGTTATTTCTCCTGCTACAACTACTACTCCTGTTTTTGTCAGTGCTTCGCAGCCTACTCTTGAGTCTGCATCTTGTCTTAAACATTCATCTAATACTGCATCAGAAACCTGGTCGCAAATCTTGTCTGGATGGCCTTCTGTTACTGATTCTGATGTAAATAAAGTTTTATTCATTTTTTATCCCTCCTTATTTATATTCAGCTGGATCAAGCTGTCTTTGTTTTAATTCTAAAACTTCATGGAAAACAGCATTACTATATTCATCTGCAAAATCATTAATATATGCTTTACGCCATATTTGTTCAATGTATTCATCCATTTTTTCATTCCAAAGCTTTATTTTTCCTAAACAATATTTATCTAAAGCTGCGTATAATTCATCTCTTACTTCAGATCTTGTAGATTTACTTGGTTCTTCTCCTGCACAAACAATATCTATGCTCCTTACTTCTGCTTCTGTACCCATAGTTTCCACCTCAATATGTTATATTTTCTCTATTATTCTTTACTTCTGTTATAGATTTGTGGGTATTTTATAAATATTCTTGACAGAAATATTCTGATTGGAATAAAAAAGACGAAGTTTGATTTCTTAGTTCCAATCGTTCTGGTGTAGCAATCCAGTGTAACAGTGTAGGGTTTGCTACAATAATGTCCAATAATATTCCGTTTTTTACTTTCGGAATAAAATTACCAAAATATTCCGAAAATGTTCGGAATTGGGCATACCAGACCCTATATTAACAAGGGTGAACTAAAGTGTTTGGAATGAAAAAAAATGTATTTCAGAAGGCGGATTTAGTAAGGCAGTTAATCAATAATTGCCTAGGGCAGGAATGCTCAGATAAGCAGGTTTTAAGCCTATTAGGCAGAGCCGATAGTTTTGATAAGGGCGTCACTAAAAGCGCCTCAGACCAAGTCAGAATTGTCCTGAGCATGCTTAAGAGCAAGGACGTAAAGCCAAATACAGCGTACAAATACATGAGGATGTCTCTCGTGCCTGCTCATGTAAGGGAAAGGGTTTACAATAGGAAAATAAGCACACATAAGGCTTTGAGCTTGGTTTCTGACGAGAAGTCCAGAAAGAGAGTTGAACTCGAGAATAAGATATTTGAATATGGGATGAAAGCCGTAAGGGGGTTGAAAAAATGAGCCTACACGTACCAGACGTACTCGAACCAGACATGCTGGAAGTAATTTTCAACAAGATAGGCAATCCTAAATATTTTGTAGCTTGCTTATTGGGATTCTTTTGTGGCATGAGGGTTGGAGAAGTTTGCAGACTAAGAAAAGAAGATATCAACCTAAAGAATATGACCTTGAAGGTTGTAAAGGGAAAGTTCAAGAAAGACAGGATAATCCCTATCCCTCCACAGCTTAAGGAAATTCTTGAAGCACATTTTGAGCTATATCCTGAAGAAGTGTATATGTTTCCTTCAAGAAGGCATGCTTCAGACCATGTTTGCACAAGGCAGATGGCTCAATATTTCACTTGGGCTTTGGAGAAGGCAGGATACAATTTTGTTGCATATAAGGACAAGGCTGGAAAGCCAAAATACAAATATCATTTCCATACCTTAAGGCACAGCTATGCAACCTATCTCCTAAACCAGAACGTCGATATAAGGGACATCCAGGCACTTTTAGGACATGCAAATATAATGGCAACACAGATTTATACCCACGTCAGCTACGAGAGAAAGCAAGATGTTGTCAATAGGGTATTCAATACGGAGCCAGAAAAGATGCCTGAAACCTACCAAGTGCAGGAGCAGATAGCACAACAGCCTAAGGTCGAACAGCCAACACAAGTGAACATGTTTGCAGCACAAAACATCAATGAAAAAGAAATGATGTTTATGATGATGAAGATGATGGCTGGGATAATGAAGAAGGAAGGTGCACAATAAACGGCTCAATTGAGCCTATTTTTTATTTTATAGTATTACCAAGGAATCATATGGGGCAACCAGTGAGTATTATTTGCATTGAGTATATTTACTTCTTTAACTACATATTCAGAACCTGTATTTAATACTACTTCAATTTTACGCTGGATATTTAGGTGTCTTGGATGATTTTTATCATGTCCTGTTAGGTCATCCCTAAACAAAGTTGTGATTATGTATCCATCACCAAAACAACATCCACTGCCATAAATAATAGTAGAACCATTATTCACAACTTCTGGAGATTGGAAACTTTGTTTATATCTTCCAGCATTCGGCAAACTTGAAATAGTATACATAAAACAGAATAATGGCACTTGTTATTTATAAGATTTATGTATGTTTAAAGAAATCCATAACTGCACGATAAGCTACATAAGAATCAAATACTTTATTATCTAATTCTTTTAAGGCATTTAGTGACGGATTTGGGAGCCCATTTTCTAGAAGCCTTTCTGAAATGTCAATATTAGCAACATTATTCATATCAAAAACCGTTAGTATCCTAAAATATCCCCTGTATATCTTAATGTCTTGACTAAACCTACCCTTAACACTGCATTGATATAGATTATATTCCAGATTGAGACCATGATATTCAGAGGAAGTTCTCCTAAAATAAGGAACCATGAAAAACCAATCTTCAACTTTTTTATGACTAATTCCTCTTTTTCTAAGCTCGTCCATCAGTTCATTTGATAATCCATACTTCATAAGCAGGTCATGAATAGTAACTCCATCAAATTCAGCATCAATTTGCCCCCCTACTAATAATTCATGCCTATAAACTCTTCTTTGTAGGGGTGCGTCAAGCACATAAAGTCCCCCCTCAAGCAATAATTCTAAATCAAATCTACTTGAATCCAGTTGGTTTTGCATAAGCTTAGAAATGGATTATATATTTTAAATCTTTAGCAAAAAAATAAAAAAATAAACTATTCTTCCTCAAACAAATACACAATCAAAGGAACTCCTGTCTTTTGTTCTTTTAATTTTTTTATTTCTTCAATTAATGAATCATGAGTTCTGTGAGCTTCAATTCTATATTTGAAGTTGGCCTTCTTATTCTTAAGTTGAGGGAAATGCTCAAGGAATATGCTATTTAGCCTTATCACGTTCCATGCTCCTGAAGCTTCGTGGTAAGTCATCTTACCTTCAACTTCAAGGATTTCGTTCCAAGGAGTTATCATCTTCTTCATGTTTAACACCAATACATTATAAGTCACGATTTAATTTATCTTGTTAGGACAAAGAATTGTCTGCAAAATTGTGACAGAATCTGTCACACTCTCGGAGAATTTCCGAATAAGACAGCATACATTTATAAATAATGATAACTTACTATACTATGGGGAAAACAAATGACACTAACAAATAAGCACAAATTCTATGTAATCAACATAGATGACAGGATGTTCCCCGAGTCATTAAGAAAATAAATCTTACGACTTCATAATAACTGTCATCGAACATTTTATACCGACTACTAAAAACTATCTTTTATTTTTACTCGAGGTGAGAATGTTAAACCAAACAAAAGACCGGACGTGGTACTATGGTAATAAAGCCGATACCCACACTAAGAAAAGTGATAATTGTAGGAGGAAGGGTCTTTTGGAGCGACAGCAGGCAGAGGATAGACCTGAAGAAGCCAGTGAGGGACTTGCTGGAGAAGAACAACCAAGTGGGCTATGTCATGGAAATTTGCATGTGCAAGGCCAGAGTGTTCGAGAGAGCAAGAGAACTCATGCAAGATGGAGTAATGCCTATCCTGCTGTACTTCACAAAAGAAGAGCACTCCAAGAATTTACTAGGGGGCTCTCTACTCGAGGAGGAAATGGAACAATGAAATGCCCTGAATGTGGAAGCATACAGCTAAGATGGAACTACGAAAAGGGAGAAAGCTATTGTCACGAATGTGGTTTGATAGTTGAAGACCATCTCCCTGAAAGGTTTAGTATTTTACCAGAAGGTAAGGTAGCTCATGCTCCAGGAAGCATTAAAGCTGGAAGTCATCTGCCAGATGGAAAGTTTGTCAAGGCAGCTTGGGTTTTCAAGACTAGGGAAAAGAATGTTATGCAGGCAAAGAAAAAGATAGAGTTTGTTACATCAAAACTTCATTTTCCATCTCAAATTGGAAAGGATGCTGGAACTTTATACCATGATGCAGTTTACAAGGACCTCAATATAGGTAGGGATAACTCCAGTCTTATTTATGCGTGTATTTACGCTGCTTGCAGGCAACATCAAAGACCAACAACATGTAAGGAGCTACTGGAATATGCTAGTAAGACAACCACAAAAGAACTGCTGAGTTCATTCAGGCTATTGAAAGACCAACTGGAGATTAATCTTCCATTGTTTGACCCTGTGGACTATGTTTACAAGTACACAGCAGAGCTTGACCTAAGCCCAAAGACAACTACAAAGATAATCCAGCTAGTTGAAAGAATAAAGAAAACAAACCTCTTTGAAGGAAGGCACCCAGAGTCTGTTGTAGCTGCTGCTATTTACCTAGGTTGCAAGCTAAACAAAGAACCAAAAAGCCAAAGAGCAATCTCAGCAGTAGTTGGAGTTATAGAAATAACAATCAGAAAAAGATTTAGAGAGATAGAAGAAAGACTAAGCCTGAGCTAATTTATTTTGTTTCACAATTACAGTTATCTACCCACTTACAGTAATCGCAATCTTCACTAGCTTTAGGTATGTCTCCTTTTAGAGTTTCTAAAGCATTTTTAAATATATTCTCAGCATTCTTAATATCAATTTTCATTTTAACAAGGTCTGTATTGAATACTACTGAACCATCATCATTAACTTTTGATGGATGATAGAAGATTAAATAAGCATAATCTTCTGTTTTATAACTATTCTTTCTTAAAAGAAAGTTGTAAATATCAAGTTGATTCTGGTAATGTTCAGCAGTATCTTCTTTTAACGGATATCCTCTTGTTTTATAATCTAGAACTATGAGTTTATTTCCTTTTTTAAGAATATTATCTACTGCACCCCTAAATAAATTCCCTTCTTTATCAGTCCATTGAATCCCTTTAAAATTGCTTCGCCATATTTTAAGAAGTTCAGCATCATCAAATAGTTTAATATCTCCATTAAGTTTTTCAAGTTCTGGGGGAAGTTCGCCTATTTCCATAAATTTATCAAAATGTTTTTTCAAGATGCCATCCATTCCACTGGGGAGACTAGGAAATATTCCTGCTGGCCTTTTAATGTTTTTATTGAAAGCAAGCCAGAAACATCTAGGACATTCTTTCAACAATGACAGACTTGAAGGGGAAAATTTGTAAGGCATTATTCTTGACCTCTCAAGTCTGTTGAGATTTCTTTAAGTTGTTCAAGAGCATTTTCTAAATCTTCAACAAGCTCATTTGCAATAACATCAGGCTTAGGAAGATTGTCTAAGTCATCAAGACTTTCATCCTTTATCCAGAATATATCAAGATTTGTTTTATCTCTTTTCAGAATATCTTCATAATCAAAGCATCTCCATCTTCCATCTGGAGTTTTCTCTGAATAAGTTTCTTTCCTTTTGTTAATATTATCAGGATTGTAACATTTGATAAATTCATTTAAGTCATCAAACTTCATTTGGTGCTCTTTCAGTGTAAAGTGCATATTTGTTCGAAGGTCATATATCCAAATCTTTGATGTTTGAGGCTTATCCGATGCTGCTTTCTTTTCAAAGAATAACACATTTGCTTTTACTCCTTGAGCATAGAACAGTCCAGTTGGAAGCCTTAATATTGTGTGGAGATTACAGGTTTGCATTAATTTCTTTCTAACTGTTTCACCTGCACCTCCTTCGAATAATATATTATCTGGAAGGACTATCGCTGATTTTCCATTAATCTTTAAGATACTTCTTACGTGCTGTAGAAAATTTAATTGTTTGTTGCTTGTCTTAGCCCAAAAATCATCCCTTACCACAGTTAAGTCTTGTTTTGCTGTTTTTCCTTCTTCAGTTACTATTGTTTCTGAAGATTTTTTACCAAAAGGAGGATTTGTCAAAACCATCTCATAAATTGCACCTGGATTGTTCTTCAACGAATCATCAGGGCTTATTGGATTTGTCAATCCATTAACTCCATGTAGATAAAGGTTCATTACACACAACCTTGCAGCCATTGGAACAATCTCATTTCCAGTAAATGTTTCATGTTTTAGTTTATGTTTTTCATCTCTATCAAGCTTGTAATTCTTTGCAATATAATTGTAAGCAGATAGTAAAAATCCTCCAGTGCCACAAGCAGGGTCATGAATTTTCATCCCCGGTTCGGGTTTCATAACTTCAACCATTGCGTTGATTAATGGTCTTGGTGTAAAATACTGACCTGCTCCGCTTTTAACATCAGCTGCATTCTTTTCTAATAGGCCTTCATAAGCATCTCCTTTTACATCAGCTTCTAAAGAAAGCCAGGACTCTTTGTCAATCAGTTCTACAATTAATTTTCTTAGTTTTGCAGGGTCTTGAATCCTATTTTGTGCTTTTCTAAATATTACCCCAATTATTCCTTCTTCTGCTCCAAGATTATTTAGTGTTTCAATATAATGAGCTTCTAAATCAGCTCCATCTTTAGATTTAAGGTTTTCCCAGTTATACTTTTTAGGAATGTCTGATTTCTTATTAAACGGAGGCTTTGTTCTTTCATCATCCATTTTTAAGAATAAAAGGAAAGTTAATTGTTCAACATAGTCTCCATAAGATAGACCATCATCCCTTAATATATCGCAGTAATTCCATAGTTTTTGTACAAGTTGTTTTGGGTCTGTCATGATTATTCACCTTTGATTAGTTTTCCTTCAAACGCAGCTTTAAGTATTGACTTTCTAAGTTGCTCTGATTTATTTAATGAATTCTCGATTGTCTCTTCTAACTTTTCTATTACAGAAAAGCGTGATTCAATTTCTTTAAATAATATATCCCTATCCTCTTTTTTATCAGGTATTTTTATTGGTAATCCATATAATTTAGGTTTTGTAATTGCTCTGAAAGTAGTACCTGTCCCTCTTTTTCCTAATTCAGTTTCATGTATTTTTAATAGGTAATAAATCAGTTTGGAATTTGTTTTCTCATTTGGTTTAATTGCTGCAAGCCCTCTTCCTACTCCACATTTACAAGGAGCCAAATTTACTGGACCTATAGGCGCCCTTACAGACAATAACACATCATCTTTTTCAGCGATTTTTGTTACTTTTCTTGACCATTGTTGAACTTTTGCATATAACTTTGTAAATTCTTTTTTACCTTGAAAAAAAGGCAATCCTTCTTTATTTGTATTATAATGTGATGATTCGGGAGATTGACCCATTATAATTTCAAACTCTTCTGCAAGAGTAGTTGAAATAATATCTCCAGTTAATTTAATTAATTTTCCCTCGAAAGCAGCTTTCAATACGCTCTTCCCATATATTCCCAGTTTCTTTTTAATATCTTTAAAAGTATTTATGGAATCATCAAGACGTGTTAATTGTTTTTCAATTTCATCAACGATTTGTTGTTGTACTTCTTTGCTTATTTTTCCATCAAGATATGGGAAGACAAAAGGGAGATGTTGATATTTTGAGAGATAATACCTTTTATGGCTGGATGTATTAATATCAATAGTCTGCATTTGATAAAAAACATATTTCAGATTAATGTCAGAAGACTTTTCTTTAAGAATTTTCATAGCACTTGATTTTACTTTAAAATCAAAATTAACAAATTTTGTTGCAGTTGTAAAATCATCAAAGATAATAACTGGGATATTAGTAAATATGCCTTCTTTCTCATCTGTATACCCCTTAATGAAAGATTTTCCGGGCGTTAACACTGGAGTTTTTCCAGATTTCTTGATTTCTGTTGTTACTATATATGGAGTTGGTTGTTCATATTCAAGTACTTCTATTAAAGGTACTTTGTTCCATTGAATTAATGATAATTTCATACTATGCACTCAACTCCGCATTTAACTCCTCAAGAATATGATTAAATTTATTTCCAAAGATTTTAGCTGCCTTCCCAAGACCACCCATAGCATCAAATGGGGCGTAATCAAAGTCATCAGCAGTTATTTCAACAGAAGTCCCTATCTGGTTTTTTATTTTTTCAAGCCAGTTTAGTTGCTCTTGGGTAAATGAAACACCCATTGCTTTCTGTTTGGATAACCATGCTGCAAATCTTTTATCTACAGTGTCATAGAAAGGCTCTAACTCTGATTCTTTTTCTATTTCAAATTTTAATAATGAAATAAAGTCTGCAATCCCCTCATTCTTAGAGCGACCATGAACTTTGCCATCTTTAAGTTGATGATAAGCTTGCCAAAGTTTTGAAGTTGTTAATCCATAAGGTGGAGTTTTAATCTTATCTGCAAGTTCCTTTAAATCATCCCAATGTAGCCTGCCTTTATTATAGAATGCTTGAATTGCTGTCAACTCATCTTTGTTATTCTTTATGAATTCTTTAAATGATTCAACAGTTTTCTTTGCTTTTTCCTTCGCTATTGGCGAATATCCTGCTTCTTCAACAACATCTATTGAGACCTCATCAATTATTTGTTCAGTTTCTTGTTTTATTTCTGGCAATCTTTCCATAAACTGAGGGCTACTTACAAATTCTTTGATAGATTCAATCATCCTTTTCTGAGCAACCTTTTCAATATCTGTTTTCTTAGGATTATTACCAAATTCTTTCTGAACATGAGCATGTATGTTATCTTGGTCTATAGCTTCAACAAATGATGAAGCAAAATCAGAAAGAATTTTGCCTCCAGTTAATTTCTTTACTTCCTTAATCTGGTCATCTGTTAGTTTCTTTTGTAATCTGGATAGTCTAGATGCCATAGATGATAAATTATCAGGATTGGGCTTACCAAATCTTATTGCTTTCAATAATTTAGTGAATGAAACAAGAGGTTTTTGTTCAAGAGGCCTTGTATCATTTAGTTCTTCACTTTCACAAACCCCTACAGCATCAACAATAACAAAACGTTCTTTAGCCATAGCATCAGGAGTTACAGCCTTGAAATCATCATTTTTTATTACTCTAACGCCCCTTCCTTTCATCTGTTCAAAATAATTCCTGCTCTTGACAGAACGCATAAAGAATACTACCTCCAGAGGCTTAATATCTGTACCCGTTGCAATCATATCAACAGTTACAGCTATACGAGGATTAAATTCATTTCTAAATTGGCTTATCAAATCCTCAGCTTTTCCCTCTGTCCGGTATGTTATTTTCTGACAGAAATCATTGCCCTCGTTAAACTCTTCTCTAACTATCTGCACAATATCATCTGCGTGAGAGTCATCTTTAGCATAAATAAGGGTTTTAGGAACATGCTTTCTACCAGGAAATATTTCAGTCCTTATTTTATCCCTAAACGTTCTTATAATTGTTCTAATTTGGTCTTTTGCGACAACTGCTCTATCCAATTTAGTAGGGTCATATTCAATTTCGTCTTCAGTTGTTTCCCATCTTCTCATCCTAGTTCTTTTATCTCTTTTGAGGATTGTTTCTCCTTTTGAAATAACTGAACCTCCTTTTGTTATCTTTGTCCTTATCCTATAAACATCAAAGTCTACATTTACTTGGTCAGCAACAGCATGTTCATGCCCGTATTCCATGACAAGATTCTTATTAAAAAATCCAATAGTACTTTTTGAAGGAGTTGCAGTAAGACCAATCAAAAATGCGTCAAAATAATCTAATACTTGTCTCCATAGGTTGTAAATTGACCTATGACATTCATCTACAATAATGAAGTCAAACGTTTCTATAGGCAGTTTAGGATTATATTCCACTGGCACTGATTCAAGGGAAAAATCATCTTCAAATCCTGACTTTTGCTCATTAGCTTCATCAAATTTTCTCTCTCCCTTTAACATAGAAAAGACTCTCTGAATTGTGGATACTACTACTTTATCAGAATCCATTATTTGATTGCTTTGTAATCTATGAACATTATATAACTCTGTGAATTTCCTTCCATCTTTTGGAACAACAAAATTATCAAACTCTTGTTTCGTTTGTTTCCCTAGATTACCTCTATCTACAAGAAAGAGTATTCTTTTAGCATCTGCATTCTTTATCAATCTATAACATAAATTAACTGCTGTGAATGTCTTTCCTGAGCCTGTAGCCATTTGTATTAAAGCTCTTGGCTTTGCTCCAGCAAGTGATTCTTCTACATTAGATATTGCTCTTTTTTGAACATCCCAAAGACTTTTATTCTCAATTATATTTTTCTTGGATAGTTTTTTTCGTAAAGTATATTTCTCATTTTTTAGCCATTGCTCAAATGTTTCAGGCTTATGGAAACTAAAAACATCTCTGCTTCGTGGTTTTGGGTCCCATAAATTCGTAAATCTTGTTTCAACTCCTGTAGACTCATATACAAAAGGCAAAGGCAAACTCACGCATTGAAAATCTTCTGGGAATCCCCTGGCATATTTATTAGATTGAATCTCTTTACCAACAAGAGTGACCCCTTCTTTTTTTGCTTCAATAATTCCACAAGCCTTCCCATTGACAAATAAAACATAGTCTGCTTCTTCTCTGCCTATCGGAAAGAATTCGACTGCGACGCCTTTAGAACCATAGATATTTGCATTTTTGAAGTGCTGGATTTCCCATCCTGCTTTTTTTAATGAAGGATTTATTTTCTCATGCCTAGCTTTATCTTCAGGTTTCATTTGTGAGGAATCCATTATTTGTCAGCCCCCATCTGTTCTTCCATCATTATTTCGAACTGCCTAGAAGCAACCCACCCTTTTTTCTTGCAGAATGTTCTATAGTTATCATATATATCAGAATCTACTTTTAAGGTAATATTTTTAGTGGTCATTTTATAGCTTTCTTTATCTAGCAAATGCAAACACATACATATAAATGTTGCTTTTTTAAAAAGAAAAAAAGAAAAAGCTAAAAGGCTTAATTTTTGCGTTCTGGAGCTGTTCTGGCTTTTTTCCGCTTAACAGGGCGTTTTAAAGGCTTAGATTTTGCCCTGATTATATGACCCACTTTACCTGAAAAATAAGCCTTTATCCGACGAGAAATGTCGTTTCTTGTGTACATGTCCCTGCCGTAGATTGCATACTTTTGCTTGTAGGTTGCATCAGTTAAAACTAGGTGCCATCTGTCCTTGAATTCCTTGTCAAGCCTGAAAATCTTTTCCTGGAATCTCTTTTTGTGCTTATCAAATCCATCTCCTGTTTCAACTTCTATAGCTACTTCATTTCCTTTCTTGTCTTTGAAGATTATATCTGCATCTACTCCATCCTTTACTTCAACTTGCTTGGTATACTTTCTTATTTCAGCTACAATGTTATGGACAAGGAAAGTATGCTTAGGTCCATCTGTGTTGCTCTTGTTCAACTTAACATAAAACATGCTTCCCCTCTTTTCTCCAATTGGCATGTTCATGGAAAGCACATAGCTATGATTAAGCAAGTAATTCCCTTCCTCAAGTGTTAGCTTGCTCTTAAGATAGTATGGCTTACTCAAATCAAGCTCTATGTTCACATCCATTGTTTCCTGAGGTGCATCTTCTCCTATCACTTCATCTGGATTGGTTGTTATTATTTCATGCTCCTTTGGAGATGCAATTACTTTAAGCTCCTGGTGTTCAGTTCCAAGAATCAAAATACCACTTCCTAGTTCAGCTGTAAGCAAGTAGTTCTTTTCTGCCTCAGACAAACGGAAAGTCTTTACAACTGAATCTATTACAGCTGGCTTCTGTCTCAAAAGGAAAGTGTAGGAAGTATTTGCAAGCACAGCTCCTCCAGCCTTAGAGTTAACTAGGTCTGCAACGTCCTGAGTAATCAAAAGCAATCCTAGGTTAAACTTTCTGCAAGTCTTTACAATTTCAAAAATATACGAAGCCTCTTCTGCCTTTCCTAAAAGCGACCAAGCTTCATCTATTACAAGCAGCTTTCTTTCCTTGCCCTGCTTCATCTTCATGTAAACATAATCAAGTATCAGGAACATAACTACTGGCTTGACCTGCTTCGGCATATTTCCTATGTTGAAGCATACAAAGTCGTTGTTGAAATCTATCTTTGTCTGCCTGTCCATAAATCCAAATACTCCTCCCTGAGTGTACATTCCCAAACGATTAAGCAAAGCCCTGAAAGTAGCCTTTTCCATAGCTGATGCCTTCTTGTCCATCTGAGAAAGTGTCTTGTACAAATCAGAAAATACAGGAGCATTCTTTCCCTTCCAGCTGTCAACAGTTATTCCCTTCTTTGCATAAGTTTCCTTTAGAGCCTTGTCTAGTATGGCCTTTTGTATCTCAGACAAGTCTTCAAACATAACCCTAAACAAATCCATAAGGCTTAGTCTCTTCTCTACGAAATCGTGACCCATTAAGTCAAGAGGGTTGATTATTGTGCTTGAGTTCTTTGAGATTGTAATTATCTCTCCATTGTAATGCTTAGTAAGCTCTCTATACTCTCCTTGAGGGTCTATTACCATTACCTTTGTTCCATTCATCAACTGCCTTGAATTCAAAAGTTTGGTAAAGTAGCTCTTTCCGCCTCCTGAAGTTGCAAGAATCAATCCGTTAGCGTTTGGCAGACTGAATATATCTTTGATTAGAGGAACGTTGTTCTTGTTTAATCCAAGCATTACTCCCCTCTGGTCTATGCTCAAGTAAGGAGAAGTGAAAGGGAAGAATGCACTAAGGGCATCAGTAGTGATATTACGCTTGTCCTTAACTACATCTCTTGCCAAAGGCAGCATGCTTTCATATCCCTGACTCATCCTAAGTATTGGAATGCTTGGAATTATCATTATAGAATTCAGCTCTGCCTCTACCTTCTTGCTAAGTAGATTAATCTCTTCCTTGCTCTTTCCCTTGCAGTTCACATATAGGCTTACGTTGAACAGCTTCTGGTTTCCCTTCTGCAAATCAGCGAGAACCTTCAAAGTATCCTGATACTTCAACTCTAGAGACGGATTTATCTTTCCTGTAGTCTTGTCCGAATAAAGGTCTGCTCTCTGCTTTTGTAATTCCTTGTTCAAGAGAACCATCATTGAAGCAATCGGAAAAGGTTCTACATGTATGCTAATATCGAAATCTCCATTACTTGAAATAATCCTGTCAAGGAATCCAGATTCAACCATCCTTGGATAGCCTATAGCTGAAACTATCCTGCAGAACTTCTTGTTTACGTTAATATGGTCTATTGAATTCTCGATAAAGTTTGGAGCTATCAAATAATGCAAACTGTTATCTGCATCTCCTTCAAAATCCCTCTTGTCATCCAGGTCGTTAAAGTAATCATACAACATCTTCAGGATTTCATTCTGTTTTAGACGTCTTACCTTCAAGCCTACCTGTGAAAGTCTTTCCTTGCATAGAGAAGTCTGTATCTCTAAGTCATTCTTTTCTGGGATGACTACATAGAACTTCCTGTTTCTCATCTCCTGGTCCTTAATTACGCTTTCAACGTATGCCCTGTAATCATTAAAGACGCTCTGGAACTTAGGTTTGACCTTGCAGTTGTCAAAGTAGCTCTGCAAACTTAATGTCTTTGTGCTGATTACAAACTGCACAGGGAAATCTAAGCTGTTAAGGAACTTCTGGAAGCTTGAAATAACAAGACCCTTTTCATCATTTGGCTTTATGCTGAAGTTTATGGGCTCGACTTCAAGAATGCTTATCTTCTTGTCAGTTATTACTGTATCCTCTCTTATAGCCTTGATTCCTATTAGCTTCTTCATTCCAGTACTCATTAAATCAGCCTTTCTGAACTTGTAATAAGAGAATAAGTTCTTTGACCAGCCTACAACATCAAATATCACGAAAACTATTCCTAAAAGTACAGGAACGCTCGCAATAGAGAACTTTACAGTCATGCTTGCATCTACCTTGACAAGAATAATGCAGGTTATCAGGCCAAAGAAGAAAGCATAAGCTAGTTGCTGGAACGTAAGTCCAAACATTATCTTCTCTTTATGTTGCAGTTGTTGTGGAATCTCGTATGCCATAATCAATCACCTTATGCAGCGAACATAGCAATGTACTTAGCTGCTTGTGCAAGGCTTTCCCTTCCGCTGTCAAATGAAGCAGAGCCTAAAACCATCTTTGCCACGAGAAGATGGGTTATGTTTACCAAAATAAAACAAACAATCATTACAACTATTTTGAAATTTTCGAATAGAGGTATTTCTATAAGCATGGAGCAAGCAAGTATGATTATTGCATCCACGAATACTATTGCCCCTAGCATTCCTAAAAAGTGCAGTATGAACTTCCCATAGCTTCTTAGAGGAGGAATGAAGTAAAGGAATACTCCCATCGGAACGAATACTGCACCTATTGCAAGGACAACATACCTTGCTACCAGCACGACTACTGTAATGAGCAATACAAAAACGTAACTCGGTACGAGCAGGAATTCAAGACCAATGTTTACTATGTTGTCTGCTGTTATCATAAAAAAATGCTCATCTACCATTGTAAGTATGGTACTTGTCATCGTACTTATCAGTTGCAGGAATAAGTCATAAAGATAGAATGACGCCTGCACTATCACAATCATTATGACAGTATTCTTGAGCCATTCCTTGGCCATTTCCCTACGGATAACATCCAATCCTGAAAATAGGAAGTTAAATCCAGAGTATATGAAAAGCAGTCCGTAAAACATGCTAAGTACATAGATTATTATTACCCATACTCCCTGAAATATGCTTATGCTTACTGGCTCTCCTATCAGCTTTTTGATAAAGTAAAGCAATGGCTTTATTGGAAGGTTAAGTATTCCAATAAAGTATTCATACAGCTTTTCAGGAATGCAACTAGCGAGATTAGTCAGTCCGCATTTAGTCGGTTCTTCTTCCTCTTCTGCTGCGATTACTGTAGGAAACAGTATCAAAAACAGCAAGATTATTGTTAGTATTTTCTTCATTGGAATCTCCCCCAGTAGTGCAATATCACTCTGTAAATCATGTAGTTTACAAATATGAAAATGCAAAAGCCAAATGCAAAGTACATGTCTCCATTGAACTTCTGAAGCTTAAACTCTTCAAGCTCCTTGATTGGATTCATTATGAAATCGCATTCTTGCTCAAAGGTCTTGAAGTGCGTTCTTGAGATGAGCTGGCAGTCTCCTCTGTTCTTGACGTAAAATGAACCATTTTCCAAGTAAATATTCTTTAGTGATTGGCTTTCATGAGGTATTGCTCTTAAGGTTGCGATGTAGTTTGGACTTCCACTAAGGACTGCTTCATACAAATAGGCAGTTCTTTTTAGGGTTGAATCTTGAAATGCCAATTCAAATGCTGAATAGTTGCTTGCCCTTATCCTTCCCTTGGTTGTTCCGTAATATTCATCATTGATTTCAAGCTCAATTTCAGGAGTGATAGTATGGAGCTTGACAGCTACTGAATCTGAAAGCCTTATCTTGTCAGTCTTTTTTTCATCGTCGTCAAACTTACACTTGTGGCAGTACTTCTCACATCCAAACTCCCCGTAACTACAACAATAAGTGTCCCATCTGTAATGGTCTATCTCTACATTGACATCTATGCTGAGCCTTGATTCTACGACTGAATCCTTCTTGATATTGGCTGAAACTAGCGTTCCGCTTCCTTGCAATTGCCCATTAACAAAGACCTCAGTCTTTGCAGTACTTCCCTTAACGCTGTATTCCCTTCTGCAATCTCCTTGGCTTGTTCTTGGATAGCCTCCTGAATAATAATTGCTTGGAACTGAAATGTCATAACCAAATCCAGTAAGCACTTCAATATTTTCTGGAACATACATGATAGTTCCGTCAATAACTGAAGGCATTATTGCAAACTGGTCTAGCCATACATTCTTTGCAAACTGGCCATTCGCTGTCTTAGCTGAATCAGACTTCACTAGGCTTTGTGCAAGATTCCAGTCCCTTATAGTCTCGAAATGAGTATATGGACTGCTTCCAAAAATCAAATCTGCATAAAGCTCGCTCTTCTCTTCCTCGCTAAGGCTTGAGCCAGATATCTCAAGGCAGTTATCCCTTTCAATTCCTGAAAAATAATTACAGTCAAATGCAATGGACATTGGTATAACTAACAAAAACAAAAAAACTGCTTGAGTTATCTTTGCTCGGCTCATGACAGCAAAAAGTCCACGACCAATGGAGCTACCCAAATCACAATCAGACCGACTATGATGTAAGCTGCCATTGTTTTTGCCTGTTCCCTCTTTCCCGGGTCGTTGCTGTGGATAACGAAGCTTACTCCTGCAAATACCAGGAAAAGCACCGCCAAGACAGTTGCTGTATACTTTATGAAGCTGTAAATCTTCATTACAGGCTTCAATATCTCGTCGAACTTTGCCTTATCGCTACTGCTGATGTCATCGTCAAAGTCAGCTGCAAGAGCCAAAGGCATTGACAAAATCAGCAATAGAGCCAATATTGGTAGCCATCTCATTTTTTCACCCCCATTAGGTTTTGTATCTTTTCGTAAAGCTCGATAAGTGGGCTTTTTATCCTGACAATCTCCCCACGCTCAGGGATTCTTTCAGGCTTGTTTCTGTACTTGAAGTACAGGCCAAGGTTGAAGGCTATGCAGAGTAGCAAAATGCCAAAAATTCCTGCATTCTTGTTTGACATTGCATAAATCAGCATTGAAATCAGCAAATATGGAATGCTGAATAGTATGCAAATCTTAATCCATGGCTTCATTTTTCACGACCTCTAGCCTTTCCTTGGCAATCTTGATGTACTCCTCGCAAATCTCAAAGCCCACATACTTCCTGTTCAGTATCTTTGCAGCGATTGCAGTTGTGCCAGCACCCATGAAAGGGTCAAGTATTGTGTCTCCTTCCCTACTACAAAGCTTGATGCACAACTCTGGAAGCTCAACAGGAAACATGGCACAATGCCCGAAAGATGTAAACTGGTTGAAAGTCATCTTCGGAATCCACCATACATTTGTCCTGCACTTGAGCTTGTTTGAGTGGATGCAAGGAACGCCAATCGCATACTTGTCAAAGGCATAATTCTTTGACTTAGCAAACATAAACACAAACTCATAGGCATTAGTGAGCATCCTATCAGTGTTGTAATAGCGTGGATTAGGCTTTGACCAAAGGATAGTGTCAATAAGCTCAAATCCTGCTTCCTTCGCCAAATATGCTGTATCAAATGCCTTGAACTGGTTGTCACGGCAGTTGGAAATATTGACGAACATGACTCCTGAAGGAGTAAGGACCCTGAAGCACTCCTCGAATACCTTGCTCAGGAAAGACTTATACTCGCCATAAGCAAGATTATCTTCATAGGTCTTGTATGGCTTGCTGACATTGTAAGGAGGGCTGGTAACTACTACCTGGACGCTGTTTGAAGGCAAATTCTTCATTCCAGCTACGCAGTCCCCCTTATGGATTTCATTCAGCATTTTCTCAAAAGCTCCAAAACCTCTTCCTTCTCCTCAGGCTCCTTCCTGTAAACAAAAGCAAAGTAATCATAGCACGTCGAGCAAAGCTCATGTTCGCCTTTTTCCAATCTCTTTAAGCAGACAATGCAGTTCACTTTGTTTCACCCAATACCCTAGAAGTCAGCATACTAGATATACGGTCTGGTGAAAGATTTTCAGAAAAAGTTCGGAATTGTTGTACTAGAAAATACTTTTCTTATTATTCTTATATTCTAAATAAGATTTTATTAAACATATTACCATGAGGATATAACTAAATGCTGCCGTTTCTGTGATAGTCCATCTTTGTTTTAACTTGGCATCTGCACCATGAGCTTTACCCATTGACCTCACATTACCAAGGCTAGCAGCGATGTTATTGAGCTTTGTTGGATATTCAGGATGTTTGTTTAACTCATTAGTTATCTGGACTATACCTGCACATTTTTCCAAGTTAATGTCAGATGCCAAATCAAGCCTCAAAAAATCTTCAAGCGCTCTGCCAGTATCATTTACTGCATCTTCTTTATTACTTTTTATATTTACAATAGCTTCAGATAAATCATCAAGCACTTTTGTCGAAACGTCCTTGAAAAATTCATTTAATTCATTCTTAAGGAACTTATTAGCCTGCACTTTATTTTTTATAGCTTCAAGATTTTCTATGCTTGGGTTCTTATATCTTTTATTAGAAACATTGATTTCCAGAAGGGATATCCATTCATTGAAAACTTGAGTAATTACATTCTCTTTCTGTTCTATGCCATATACTGTTTTTACAAGTTTTGCAGCCTCTTGATTGCTCTTCCCATTAGAAACAAAGTAAACATACTCTGCAAACAATTTATCTTTGGCCAAAGTTTCCTTTACAATCTGCAAAGAATTATTTTGATTCACCTGCTTTTGAACTTCCTTGCTTAAAGAATATTTTCCTTCTTTTTCAATCAAAATCTCTTTGTTTAACAGGAAGTCTATACATTTCTTAACATAGGACTCTGTTTTAGAAAAGTATCCTACTATGTCTTCATAGCTGCAAGTCTTGCCCCTTCTTGAACATTCATTCAAGAACTCCATCACTGCTTTCGTCAGCTTGATTGGAGGGTTGATTATCTTTATCATTGTTTTCCTTTTTTGATAGTTTTTTCTTAATAAGGTCCATAACCGGTTGTACCAGCAATAAATCATCTTCTTCTTCAATCTCTATAGTCTGGTCAATCTTAGGACCCCTTATTGTGATTACATAATTTTCACTGCTGGAGATATGTTTTATATGCTCATCAGTAATGCTTTCTTCTTTTTCGCTAGTTTCTGCCATCTCACCATTCCCAGAACCTCTCTGGTTAAGAGAATTGTCTGGGTTTAAAATCTTGATTTGTTTCGCTGCTTCAATAAAATAAGTAGCTACTCTTGAAGCTACCCTTTCATCAACGCCAAACTCCCTTATTAGCACCTTATCCAAAAGGTCAACTGGTACTTTTACATCCTTGTATTTATCATACAACTTCTTGAATAAAGGCACTGAAAAAAAGGCTTTGGTTAACACATTATTTTTTTCCTGCTCATCGTAAGCAAGTTTGTAATCTTTGTAGGTCTGGTCAAGATATAACGTTCCTTTGGTCATTTTTACAAAACCATACTTTGCTGCTGCAGCTGTTAAGGCTAAAAAACCACCGCTAACCTTTTTTCCCATCTTTTCAGCACACGTTTTCTTATCACATGAACCACCCAGCTCATCTACAGTTTTAGCTACCTCAAGTGACTTTTTGAAAGACGCTCTCGGATAATCGATTATTTTTGGCATTTTTGTAAACCTCCATTGATTTTGAAGTAAAGAATTTTTATTAGTTTATAAAGTTATTGTTTTTAGTATGGTTTTTTAGTTATAGTAGTTATAAAAGTTATAGAAATAGGGATGTTACTACTTATTTTAGACGATTTTGAGGGCAAACATTCAGAACTTTTTCGGAATTCTCTTCCTATCACTTAAACAATTTTATTAAAGAATTAATTGGCTCTTTAAACTTAGAATACCTGTTCCTTACAATCAATACAGCATTCCTCCATTCAAACTCCTCTCTAGGTATTAAAACATATTCTCCTTTTTTGTATATTTTTTGTTTAGAGGGATATTCTATCCCTACTATGCTATGAAAAGGGCCTATAACCACTCCTGCACTTAAATTAGGATGCTCAAAAATTGTCTGGTCTATTTTGTTAGCTAAATCCCAATAATCTTCAACTTTATCTAAGAAAAACAATAGGTTCCTTACATCAATTACTAAAAGTCCTGGTTCATTCTTTGGGAGTTGCCCTTTTTTTACTTTTTGTTTTATCTTGTTCCTAAGTCGGCCTATTTCATCTACATTCGTTGGAGGCCCTACAAATCCTCCAAATTCGCCATTTCTTTTATTCCACTCCTCTAACCCTTCAGTATTTTCTTTTGGGTATACAAAACAATTGATTACATTCTCCTCTGAAATCTCTTTGCATTTCTTTATTTTTCTAACTTGCTCAACTGTTTTTTTGATTTTTCTTTTTAATTCTTTGACAGCAGGGTCTGAGAGTATTTTGTGTAATCTGAATCTAACGACAACATCTTTATCAAACATAAAAGGATATGACAATTCATTGAAGTTTTTAGTTGCCTTGAGACTTTCCTCTGCAGTTGTTAAGCTCGTTATTTCTATATAGGTCTGTTCATCACCTATCATTACTTTTAAGTCAGCAGACCTCTTTGTTTTATCTTCAATAAATTCTAAATTTAGCTTTCTTCTCTTTTTTATGATATATGCGATATCTAGTTCTGTTTTAGCACTATTAAACTCATAGGGATTTTTGAGCCTGCCTAACAAGTTTTTAAAATTTGAGTATTTCTCAAAATATTTAATTTTAAGACCTAAGTCAGCTACCCATAGCCTAGACCATGGCGCCATATTCATTAAGTAACCAGATAGGTGGTGCCGTACTGGGGGCTCAAACGCACTTTCTATCCAAGAACGACCAAAAGCTCTACGAATTTGTTTTAAGCCTTTAAGGACCTTTTTTCTAATTTCCTCATTTAAATCCTCTTGCTGATTTATTTCTTCAATATAATAATTCCAGTCCTTATAGGGGCCTTCCCAGAAATTCTTTCTCATTTCAGATAGTGTAAGTTTCATTCAGAAAGGGTGGGTGAAACTGTAAATTAAAGTTTTCGTTTTTAAATAGTAAGGTATTTGTTTTTCAGAATTCTTCTCCTAATATTCTGTTTCTGGATTTTGGTGCCTCTCCTGATACTCTGTTTTTTAGAGCAACTTTTATATAGTACTTAGCCTCTTCATATTGACATGCAAGAAGCATTGACGACAGAGACAAGAGTAACAATATAAAAGACACAAGAAACGTAATCTTGCAGATTCGCATTGGATTATTGCATTAGAAAACGCAGAGACAAAGAATAAACAAGAATTGGGACTAACTAATCTGTACCAACGTCTGAATAACGCCCCGTACAAATGTGCCAATAATGTTTATAAATAAGTCATGTGATTAAGTGCATTTCTCGTCGATAAAAAAGTTCTTGACAAAATTGTTCCGTCCTGAACTTCTGAAAAAATCTTTTCGGAAGTTCGAGAGCCAACATTTAAATACTGATTTGCCACATCCGTATAGGGGAGATTTTATTCTGGCTCAGGATTTTTTGAAAAAAGAGATTTATAGAAATTTTCCCCTATATATCCAAGAGATTTGAGTTTAATTTCTTTGTAATTAGTTCTGACAATGAGCCTTTAGCCTTGTCAAGACTATCTTTTCTAAATTCATTAACTTGAGTAGAAATATCTTTAGAGAATTGTTTTCCAATTTCAATAAGACTACTAAATTTTGAGAAAGTTTCATCCAAAGCAATTTTTGATTTTTCTAACTGTTCATATTTGGGAAATCTTGGAAAATTTATGTACAACCATGGTCCGGACCAATTTTGAGCATAAGTTGGAATAAGATTAAAGCCAAATCCATCATCCCAAGTAAACCTCTCTTTTTTTGTCCTTAAAAGACAAGACCTAAGAAGAAATTCTGCTATTTCTTTTCCTTCAGTTGATTTTGTCCAAAGACTATCTCCACTATAACTATACCATGGACTATAGATAACAAATCCTCCTTTTCTAACAAGGTTATCCCTTGGAAAATTATCTACAGGAACTCCAAAAGTATATCTAAAAGAAGGGTCAAGATCTCTTATTGAAAATGGTTCATCTCTTTGAGGAACTACATCAAATTTTTCATTTCCAACTAGCCTATCTAAATTGTGAAGTTCATTAGCTTCTTGTTTTAGATTTGGATTCCTGCAATATCTTTCATTTGCCATTTTATTTTTCTCATAAATTTAAATTCTTGTTTTAGCTATTGCAGAATAATGGAAGGGGTTGGTTTGCAAGTGTTGAATATTTTGTTGCATAGACTTTCCAATTGAGGAATGAAATAGTTCCAGGGATTGAGCATACAAACTTGGATCTAATCTTTCTAAGGCAAGTCCAAAATGCCATCCATAATGTAATGTATGTTCATATTCAACAACATTGTAACAACTTTCGCTATAAATAGGTCTAGTTTTAACTCGTATTTTATCTCCTCCTTTTAATTGGGCTTCCCTATCTCTTATTCCTAATCTCAATTTTGATTTTCTTATTATTTCCTCTAACATCTCTTTCCTCGCAAGCTTAATCACAATAAAGTAATAACTACTTTTATAATAAAACTTATTATTTAATAATAACACAAAATAGTAATATTTATATATTATAATACTCATATGTGCAATATGGAGAACAAATTAGACCTTAAAGATAGAAAAATCCTCTTTGAATTAGATCAAGACAGCAGGCAATCTTATTCAGAAATAGCAAAAAAAGTTGGCTTAAGCAAAGAAACCTGCATCTACAGAATAAACAAGCTCATCTCTGAAAAGGTCATAACTAATTTTTCTACACTAATAGGATTGGGAAACATGGGGCTTTTCTCTCATAAATTATACTTCCAGCTTCATGGATTGACACAAGAGAAAAAAGAAGAAATGATTTCAGAATTGCAGAAGAACAAGAAGATTAATTGGATTGCTGAATGTTCAGGAGAATTTGATTTAATTATTGCTATTCTATGCAAGAATATAAAAGAGTTTGATGATGAAAAAAACCAAATCTTACAAAAATTCTACCAATATATCCAAAATTATTTTGTGGGGATAATGTCTGA
>JAHWIB010000014.1 GCA_019322815.1 Candidatus Woesearchaeota archaeon
TATATGAAATTAGACGAAAAAGACTTAAGGATATTAAACATACTAAAGAAAAATGCAGAGCTTAATACTAGCCAAATCTCTAAAAAAACAGGAATTCCAATCACTACAATACACAATAGAATAAAAAAGTTAAAACAGGAAGGCATTATAAAGAACTACACAATAAATATTGATCATGAAAAGATTGGTAAACCATTAGCATCATATATCCTTATCACAATAAATCAAAGCATACTTGGAAAAAAAATTTCTCAGCACGAGATTGGAAGAAGATTAAAAGCTTTTGATGAAGTTGAATCAGCAGATATAGTAACAGGAGCAACAGATATAATAATAAAAGTCAGAGCAGAATCAATGAAAGGGCTTAATGAATTTATAACAGAAAAATTAAGAAATATAGAAGGCATTGATAAAACTCAGACACTGATGGTTCTAGAAGAAATATAATTATTTCTTGAGTTGTATATGTAACTCATCTAATTGTTCTTTGGATACTTCAGAAGGAGCACCCATTACCAAATCTTGTGCTTCTTTATTTTTAGGAAAAGCAATAAGATCCCTAAGTGACTCTTTTCCCATTATTACCATCAATAATCTATCTATACCTGGAGCAATTCCTCCATGAGGCGGTGTTCCATATCTAAATGCTTCTAATAAATGAGAAAAATATTCTTTTTGTTTCTTAGTAAAACCTATCAAATCAAATATTTTTGCCTGAATTTTAGGATCATGGATTCTTATACTTCCTCCTCCAACTTCAAAACCATTTAATACCAGATCATGTTGTAATGATTTTGCTTTCCCAGGATCTGTATCTAAAAGAGGGATATCCTCTGGTTTAGGAGCAGTAAACATATGATGTGAAGGAGCCCATTCTTTTCCAGCTCCATGGAAAAAATCTTCTTCTGTTTGTTTCACAAAAAGGGGGAAATCAATAATCCAGCAAAATCCTAATTCATTGGCATCTTTCTTATCCTTTCTAATATCAGGGGAGTCTGTTTTATATTTTTTCATTGCTTCATCATAACTTATTCTTGGAAAAGGAATTTGAGTTATTTTCTTATCCGGGAATATTTCCTTAACCATTTTTATCATAAGATCTTCAACAATATTGAGAATATCTTCTTGTTCAACAAAACTCATTTCCATATCTAATTGATAAAACTCTCCAGGAGCCCTATGGGCTCTTGCTGCTTCATCTCTAAAACAAGGAGCAATCTGAAAATATTTATCCATGCCTGCAACCATTAAAAGTTGTTTATATTGTTGAGGTGATTGAGGTAATGCATAAAATTTTCCTTTATGCAATCTTGAAGGAACTAGATAATCCCTTGCTCCCTCAGGTGTTGACTTTGTAAGAATAGGTGTAGTTATTTCCAAAAAATCTTCTTTATTGAGATATTCTCTAATAAATTGAATTGCTTTATGTCTAATCAATAAATTTTTTTGCATATCAGGAGTTCTTAAATCTAAATATCTATACTTTAATCTAGTTTGTTCTGTTGATTCTACATCTGTTTCCAAAGGCAAGGGATCTGCTTTATTTAGAATATTAATTTCTTCAGCAGCAACTTCAATCTCTCCTGTAGAGAACTCTTTGTTGATTTGATTTTCAGGTCTTGCTTGAACTTCTCCTTTTATTTGCAAAACAGTCTCTCTCCTTACCTCTCCTAAATTTTTTGTAAGTTTAGGATTAACAAAAATCTGTGTAATACCATATCTATCTCTCAAAAGAATAAAGCTTATTCTACCTTGAATTCTATGGGTTTCAACCCATCCGCTTAAAGTAACCTTTTCTCCAACATTTTTCTTTCCTAATTCTCCGCATGTATTTGTTCTAAGCATACCTCTAAGATTTTAAGATATCTTTATAAAATTTGTGCTATTTAAAGCGAATATGTTCAAACTAATAGCAAAAGACGGAAATGCAAGAACAGGAATCCTAAAAACAGCACATTGTAAAATAGAAACACCTTTTTTTATGCCTGTTGCAACAAAAACAGCTGTTAAATATCTAGATCCAAAAGATTTGGAAGAGATTGGAATCCAGGCAGTGATTTCAAATGCTTTTGTTCTTTCATTAAGGCCTGGGATTAATATAATAAAAAAAGCAGGAGGGATTCATAAATTTATGAATTTTCATAATGCAATATTTACAGATTCAGGAGGTTTCCAAAAAATAAAAGATTCCTTCTACATAAAAAGTACAGATAAAGGATTGATTTTAAAATCTCCATTTGATGGAAAAAAACAATTATTAACTCCAAAAGAACTGATGAAGATTCAAAACACATTAAACTCAGACATCGCAATGGTTTTAGATGAGATGCCTTTGCATCACCAATCAAAAAAAGAAATAGAATTAGCAGTAGAAAGAACTCATAAATGGGCAGAAGAATGTATTAAACACCATAAAAACAAAAAACAATTATTATTTGGAATAGCTCAAGGAGGATTGCACAAAGATCTAAGAGAAAAATCAGCAAAATTTATTTCCAAACTCAATTTTGATGGATTTGCATTCGGTGGATTAGCAATAGGAGAACCAGAAAAAAAAACATACGAAATGATAAACAGTCAGGTAAATCATTTTCCAGAAAACAAGCCAAGATATTTGATGGGTGTTGGCTGCCCAAAACAATTGATTAATGCAGTTGCAGCAGGAGCAGATTGCTTTGATTCTACATTCCCAACTCAAAATGCAAGACATAATACATTATTCACATCAAAAGGCAAATTAGTGATAAAAAACAGCAGATACAAAAATGATTTAAAGCCAATTGATGAAAACTGCAACTGTTATATCTGTAAAAATTATACAAGAGCGCATATCAGACATTTGATGAAATCAGGAGAACCAAATGGACTAAGATACTGCACTTATCACAATATTTATTTCATAAACAGCTTAATGAAACAGATAAGAAAAGCAATCAAAGAAAAAATATTTGAAAAATTTAAAAAGAGATTCTTAAAGTTATATAAAAATTAATTTTCTCCCTTTCCTAAGATCCTAACTTCACATTCACACAATTTGCTGAATTCTTCTGCATCTTCTTTGCTGCCGATAATGCTTCCATAATGCATTGGAACAGCAATCTTAGGTTTGATCTTATTAGCAGCTGACGCAGCCTCTTCTGCATTCATTGTATATTCTCCACCAACAGGCAGCAGTGCAACATCAACAACTAACTTCTCCATCTCAGGGATTAAATCAGTATCACCAGCATGATAGATCTTTTTTCCATCTATTGTTATAATATATCCAACTCCTCCTTTTTCTTTAGGATGAAATTTCTTCCCGATATTATAAGCAGGAATAACATCAATGATTATATCATCAAATTCCTTTCTATCTCCTGGCTTAATAATGAATGTATTTCCATGTTCTAATTTCATGATAGCACTCTTAGGGCCGATTGTTACAGTATCTTCTTTTATTATCTTTTTAATATCATCAGGACTGCAATGATCATAATGCTCATGTGTTATTAATATCAAGTCAGCTTCTTCTGTTTCATCAATATGATAAGGATCAATATATACCACTTTCTTTTTCTTAATCTTAAAACCAGCATGACCAAGCCATTTTATTTTTACACCTTCAAAATCAAACATAAGCTCACCTTTCTATTTTCTTCAGATTCTTCCACCAGTCATTTGAACTGGTTTTTTCAATTTCATTTAATAATTTTTTAGCAGAATCTGTTTTTAAAATTTTTCTGATATTGTCAATCCAATTTTGTGCGTCTTTATATCCTATCTCCATATATTCTTTAGCCTGAAAAGCATTCTCTAATAAATCAGCGTCTCTTGCAACAATTGATTCTTTTGTTTTCTGCTCTTGAAGTTCTTTGTGCAAAGAGAACATTTCTTTTCCAATATCCCCCAAACTATCAGTTTGTTCTTTATGAGCAGCTGTTTCTGCTTTTTTAAAATCAATATATCGATGTCCTACTTTATGCAGATCATTTAATCTTGCTTCATGTAGATCATTAAAAAGACACATCAAAGCAACTTTATTTATATCTACTTTCTCAAGCTTAGCTAACAAATAACCAAGAACTCCTGATCTAAAACTATGTTCAGCAACATTTTCAGGATCCTTGACATTAATTATCCACCAGCCGCTTCTTTTAACATGCTTTAATGCTCCAAGTTCAAATAAAAAATTTGTTATGTTTTTAATATCCATTATATTTTTCCTTTTAATTTTAAATCAAGAACTAAATCTTCCAATTTCTTTAAATCATATTTAACAGAATCAAACTTTCTTCTCATATCAGAATCCCTAAAATCAAATTTAAGTAATTCACCAAAAATTTCACTTACAGCATCTCTAATTGAAACAACTTTACTAAAAACTCCTTTTCCAGCTAATTGAACAGCCTTTCTTCCTAATTCTCCAGTTAAATCAATTAATCCCATTAAATAATGATCAGTTGTAACTTTGAGAAATTTATGAGTAACAATTTTTTTATTTTTAATAAAATGATAATAAAGCATTGCTTCAACATATTCTCCAATCGCAACCCTATAAGCACCAACTGATTCTAATTTAGAATTCTTAATAATAATTTTTTCAATATTTTTCTTTTCATTTTCAATTTTCTTAACTAATTTAGCAGCTTCTTTTAAATCATCTCTATGGACAGAATAAATTACTTGCTTGCTTAATTTTAAAATATCTCTGCTTTTCTTGATAACCAATTCTCTATTATCATCAAAACTATTAAATTCAATCCTCATCTCCTTAAAATCGTTTTTATTCAACATATCAGTAGAAAAATATTCATTTTGCCTTTATAAACTTTTTGAAATAGAAAAGTTTAAATAATAAACTATCAAAAATATAGTATATGGCAGAAGAGTCTGTATTTAGAGGTGTTATTGGGTTTTTAAATGAATTAGGTATCTATGATGTTGTTTTGCCGTTTCTATTGGTTTTTACAATTGTTTTTGCAATCCTGGAAAAAACTAGAATTTTAGGAATAGAAGAAATAGAAGGAAAAAAATATACTAAAAAGAATCTTGATGCATTAGTTGCTTTTGTAGTAGCATTTCTAGTTGTAGCATCAACAAGATTAGTAGCAGTTATAAACAAGGCATTGGCAAATATTGTTTTATTAATACTTCTTGCTGTTTTCTTTCTTTTATTAGTAGGTTCTTTTGCAAAAGAAGGGGAAAGAGATTTTTTATCAGGAGGATGGAAAACAATATTTATGATTATAATGTTTATAGGAATTATATTTATATTTTTAGATGCATTAAACTGGTTAAGTCCTTTTTGGAGATTTTTAACAAGATATTGGGAAACAAGATGGGTAGCATCTTTAATCCTAATAATTGTAATCATAATTTTCATCTGGTATATAACAAAAGGTGAAAAAGCACCTGAAACAACAAAAAAAGAGGGATAAATAAAAATGGTTTCATATGGATATGGTCTGGATAATTTTGTACAATTATTAGAAAGCTGGGGAGTGGCAGATGTACTGCTGCCATTTTTACTAATTTTTACAATAGTCTTTGCAGTACTCCAAAAAACAAGAATTCTTGGAGATAAAAAGAATTTTAATGTTGTTATAGCATTAGTTGTAGGATTAGCAGTTGTTATTCCCCATGTTGTTGGTGGCTATCCGCCAGAAGCAGATGTTGTTGATTTAATAAATATAATAATCCCTCAAATTTCACTTGTTGCAGTAGCTTTAATTATGTTATTATTATTAACAGGGATCTTTGCTCCAACCTGGGTTTCAAAATCCATTGCAGGAGCATTGGCTTTAGTTTCTTTTGCTGCGGTTTTTTATATATTTGGATCAGCATTAGAATGGTGGGAATCTGGATGGCTTTACAATATATTTGGAGAAGAGACAATATCTTTATTAATAGTAATCTTAGTCTTTGGAATAATTATCTGGTTTATTACAAGAGAGCCAGGAACACCGGCAAATACATTCGGTAGAACAGCCAAAAACTTTTTAGAATGGCTTGGAGGGGGATAAATGGCAACATTCCTAGAAACAGGATTATTGAATTATTTTTCAATAATATTCCCAGCTTTACTAGTATTTGTGCTAGTTTTTGCTCTTTTGCAAAAGATTAAGATTTTAGGTGATAATAAGACAATCAATGCATTAGTGGCTATTGCATTAGGATTTATAGTTTTATTGTCAGAAAGCATTCTTTCAATAATTAATTTTGCTGCTCCATGGTTTGTTGTATTCTTTATATTTATGGTTCTTTTATTAGTTGTATTTAAACTGATGGGTGCATCTGATGAAAACATTGCAAGTGTTGTCAGAAGTGACAAAGTAGTTCAATGGGCAATTATAGCGATTAGTGTTATAATTATAGCATCTGCTTTAGGAAATGTTTATGGTCAAAAACTTCTTCCTTTTACAACTGAAGAAGTAAATGTCACTGAAAATGGGGAGGTTACTAGTACTGCAACAACCTCATATAGCACAAATGTTGCTGCTGTTTTATTTAATCCAAAAGTGCTTGGTTTAGTCTTCTTGCTTCTTGTTGCAGCATTTACAATAGCATTAATAACAAAAGAAGCAGTATAATTTATTTAGTTTATTTCTTTTTTTTAGTCTTTATTGATTTAGTAATTCTAGAAAGCTCGCTAACATTTTCTGTTAAACTAGGTAAAACCTTCTTGAAAACACCCTCCATTGCTTTTATTTCAGAACCTACATCTCTTATTCCTTTATCATATTCTCCAATTTTAGCTAATATACCTCTATGCAATTCTTCAAATCTTTCTTTTAGATCCTTGATAACTTGATCCATCTTGATTATTTTAGCTTCAGTTGTCTCTTTCCATGTTGTGATTTTATCAACAGATTTCATTAATTCCTCCCATTTTTCATCAATTATTGCTTCTGCAACTTCTTCTACTCTTTCTTTTTCAGCTTCTAGAGAAGGTATTGGAGCAGAAGGCATAGGAGCAGCTGGTGGTGTAGGTCCTGCTGATGGTGCTTCTGGTGGTGTAGGTCCTGCTGGAGCAGCACCAGGATAAGATTCCACAGCTCCTTTGATATCTGCTTGGCTTAATGCATCAAATACCTGAGAAGAAGTATATCCTTGGCTTTGCAGATTTTGGATTATTTGATCATTAGAATAGCCTTGCTGCCTCATTTGTATAACTAAATCAGTAGGAATACCTCCATCAGTAGTTCTAGGTGCAGCAGGCTGTACAGGTTTTTTCTTTCCAATACCAAATAAAGCCATTCTATCACTCTTTTTTAATTATCATATCTAATATGTTATATAAAATTTGCGATAATTTATTCAGATTTTTGAAATTTTTCTTCAATAATCTTTTCTACTTCATTTCTTGTTACAAAATTGACAGGCTCCCAAAATTCAATATATTTTTTCAAAACAGCAAAATCATCTTTGCTTGCAAAATTCTTTAGTTCATTAATAACCAGATCCATATTATTTTTTATTCCTTCTAACTCTTTTTTTAATTCAATAATATCTGAATTAGTTGTTTTTATTTCAGTGATAAATCTCTTCCTTTCATTCAACATGTTTGTTTCAGTAACTTGAGCTCTTCTATTCAAATCTGTATATCTGCTCTCTAAAAGCCTTAATCTTCTTCCAACGCTGTTAACTTGTTCTAAAATATCTGAAATATCTGGCCCTGTTTCTTCTGTTTTCTTTGAAAATAAACCTTTTTTTTCTGGTTTTGTTTCTCCCTCCCCTTCTCCACTGAAATCTACCATTTTTATGACCAAATTATAGTATCTGTTTTTTGCTTTAAAAACTTGTGTGAGTATGTTTAAGTGGTATTAAAAATTTATATATCTATTATATTATAAAATAATATTAAATAATATTAAAAAAGATAAAATATATAAAATAATATAAAATAATATAATAAAAAATGGCTAGAAAACCAATTTCAGCAACAATTGATGAAGAATTAATCAAGTGGCTTGATTCAGAAATTAAAGACAAAAAAAAGTATAGAAACAAATCCCATTTGATTGAAATTGCTCTAGAAAAATTGAAAGAAGAGGAAACAAAAAGGTGAAGAAATGGCAGAACCTTATTCATATGATTTAATACGTGAAGGCGAAGAAATCATTCTCAGAATAGATTGTGAAACATTAACATATATTCCTTCTCTTGAAGATAATGCAACTACTATGGCTAAAACGATAAATATTCTAATGGAAACAGGAGCTGTCACAAAAATTGTTTTTGTTCAAAAAAGAGATTATGAATATGAATTATATCAAACACAACTTATACAAGAAATTGCTCAGTTAGTTAATAAATTATCAAAACAAAAAGATTTGTTTACTTATTATTCAGCTGGTCCTGACTGTGAAAAATGGTTCAGTGCAAAATATGCCAAAATAAGACTTCTTATTTTCAGGCTTATAAAAGAAGATCCTTTAGGAGCATATGTAGAATTAACAAGAGAACTAAGAAGAGAAAATATAGAATTAGAAAGGATGATTGATAAAAGATATGTTAATTGTGCAAAAAAATACATTGCCCTGCTTAAATATCTTATAGGAAATCTTGATAAAACAAGACTAATAATAATTGCAAAACCTTATCTTCCTGGTTATAAACTTGGAGATAGATCTGTTTATAGAAAAATATTCATGCCAACAATAAGGCCTGACTTTATGTTTACAAAGTTAATGGCACAGTTTCCAGAAGAAGGAGAAGAATTAGAAACATATACCCTCAACAAAAAGCGTGCAGAAGTAACAATATTCAGGCTTCCTGATAATGTGCAATATCTTTATCATCTTAGTCCCCCAGAATTTAAACTTTCAGAAGAAAACTATGAAATTCTTGATCTAGCAAGAAAAATAATGGCAGAACACAAGCCAAAAAAAGAAGAATTTGTAGATCCAGCAAGAATGAGAACTGTTTTTTATAATGTTGGTCATGATTTAATTGAAGAATTAGCTTCTTATAGAGGAATAAAATTAAAAGAAGATGAGGTAGATGAACTCACAGAAATCCTAGTAAGATATTCTGTTGGATTTGGCCTGATAGAAGTCTTATTGCAAGATGAAAAAATCCAGGATATATCAATAAACTCTCCTATGGGGCGTATACCTATATTTATAGTTCATGCAGATTATGGAGACTGTAAAACAAATATTATCCCGACAATTCCAGAATCAGAATCATGGGCATCCAAGCTCAGAATGATTTCTGGAAGACCATTAGATGAAGCAAATCCAATTTTAGACACAGAAATAGAGATTCCACAAGCAAGAGCAAGAGTAGGTGCAATCGGGCAGCCATTAGATCCAACTGGATTGGCTTATTCTATCAGAAGGCATAGAGACAAGCCATGGACATTTCCTCTTTTTATAAAAAATAGGATGATGACTCCATTAGCAGCAGGTCTTCTTTCATTTATTATAGATGGAACAAGAACAATGTTGGTTGCAGGAACAAGAAGTTCAGGTAAAACATCCTTATTAGGGTCAGTAATGGTTGAGATGATGAGGCGTTATAGAATTCTGACAATCGAAGATACATTAGAGCTTCCGACAGCTGCGTTGAGAGATCTTGGATATAATCTTCAGTCAATGAAAGTCAGATCAGCGCTTGCAAAAGGAGGAACAGAAGTAGCAGCAGAGGAAGGAATAAGAACAGCTCTAAGATTAGGGGACTCTGCTTTATTTATAGGAGAAGTAAGAAGCAAAGAAGCTCTTGCTTTGTATGAAGCAATGAGAATAGGAGCAATGGCAAATGTTGTTGCAGGAACAATCCACGGAGAATCACCTTACGGAGTATTTGATAGAGTAGTTAATGATTTAGGAGTTCCTAAAACAAGTTTTAAAGCAACTGATCTAATTGTTGTAGCTAATCCAGTCAGGTCTCCTGATGGTCTGCATAGGTGGAGGCGTATTACTCAAATTTCAGAAGTTAGAAAAGAATGGGAAAATGACCCTATGCTAGAAAATGGATTTGCTGATTTGATGAAATATGACGCTAAAACAGATGAGTTAGTTCCATCAGATGTTCTAATAAATGGGGAATCGGATATTCTTAAAGCAATAGCAGGAAATGTAAAAGAATGGGCTGGCAGCTGGGATGCTGTCTGGGATAATATACAATTAAGAACAAAAATTAAGGAGACACAGATAAATCTGATTGATAAAGCAAAAAAACCAGAACTACTAGAAGCTCCTTTCACTATTTTATCTAATGATATGTTTCATATTATTTCAGATAAAATTCTAGAAGAAGTTGGATTTCTTGACAGTAAAAAGATATTCTTTGAATGGAATGAATGGTTAAAAAGAGAGCTTAAAAAAAGAGCAGCTAAATAAAATGCCTGACCCAAAAGATGCAGTTGTAAATGAATTAATGCGAAAATATAAAGCAAAGTTAGCAGAGCATTTAGAATTAGAAGAACCAATCAGCAGGCCTGTTTTTTCAAGGGAATACAAACAATTTAAAAAAGAATATCTCCCAAAAAGATTAACATTTTATGAAAAAGCATGTAATTTTAGCGAAAAAATCCTAAAAATTTCAGCAGGTCCAAAGAAAACTCCTCTTCTGCAGGAAGCAATAAACATATCTCACCTTGATATTACTCCAGTAGGAGCAACTTCATTTTCAATATTTGCCCCTTTATGTGTAATATTATTAGGTTCAGTTGCTTCTTTTCTTATTTTTAATTCAATGTTTTTTGTAGTTTTTTTCCTTTTAGCAGGAGTTATCATGATTTCTCCCCTAAGTAATCTGCCTTTTTTTATTGCAAACAACTGGAGGATGAAAGCATCTAATCAAATGGTTTTATGTGTTTTTTATATAGTAACATTTATGAGGCACACTTCTAATTTAGAGCTTGCAATTAGATTTGCAGCAGATCATCTAGATCCTCCTTTATCATTAGATTTTAAAAAAGTATTATGGGACATTGAAACAGAAAAATATGAATCAATAAAAGAATCATTAGATATGTACTTAGAAACATGGAGAAAATGGAATATGGAATTTATAGAATCATTCCATTTAATAGAATCCTCTCTGTATGAACCTTCTGAAGATAGAAGATTGGCTCTTTTAGATAAATCACTAGATGTTATACTATCTGAAACATACGAAAAAATGCTGCATTATGCACATAATCTAAAATCACCTATTACAATGCTGCATATGCTTGGAGTGATCCTGCCAATTTTAGGATTAGTTATACTGCCTTTAGTTGTAAATTTTATGGGAGATGTTAAATGGTATCATCTAGCTATGTTATATGATGTCACATTGCCTGTTGGAGTATATCTTCTTGGTAAAAAGATATTATCACAAAGACCAACAGGATATGGTGATACTGACACATCAGAAACCAATCCAACCTTAAAAAAATATAAGAATATAATAATTAATTTAGCTGGCCTGGAAATACAGATTAATCCTTTAATATTATCTATCCTTATTGGATTTGTTTTTATGTTAATTGGTTTTAGTCCAATTATATTCCATAGTCTCAACATGCCTGATATTGGTATTGGCAGAGTAGATGAAACAAGCCCGTGCGGAAAAATATTCTGTTTTATGGAATATAGAGAAAGCACTGCAGAAGCTACTTTAGGTGAAATTGTAGGCCCTTATGGTTTAGGAGCAGCTTTAGTTTCTCTTCTAATTATTTTAGGTATAGGCATACCGATAGGGCTCTACTTTAGATTAAGATCAAAAAATATTATTAAAATAAGAGAAAATTCAAAGAAACTTGAAGGTGAATTTGCCTCAGCTTTATTTCAATTAGGCAACAGGCTGGGAGATGGATTGCCAGCAGAAATATCATTTGGTAAAGTGGCTGAAGTAATGAAAGACACAGTATCAGGTGCTTTTTTTGATCTCGTTAATTCAAATATAAAGAGATTAGGAATGTCTGTCAAAGATGCAATATTTGATCCTAAAACAGGGGCATTAGTTCATTTTCCATCAAGAATTATAGAATCATCTATGAAAGTTTTGATTCAATCCATAAAAAAAGGGCCGTTAATTGCTGCCCAGGCTCTTATGAATATTGCAAGATATATAAAAGAGATACACAAAGTAAATGAACGTCTAAAAGATTTGATGGCAGATATTATCTCTTCAATGCAGTCTCAAATAAAATTTCTTGCTCCTACAATAGCAGGAATTGTTATTGGTATCACTTCAATGGTCACAACAATACTTGGCAAGTTAAGTGCACAGCTTAATCAATTGTCAGCTGCAGGAGAAGGAACAACAACAGGGATGGGAGTGATTGAATTGTTTGGAGATGGCATTCCAACATATCATTTTCAGATAATGGTTGGCATATATGTTGTCCAGATAATTTATATCTTAACAGTAATGTCAAATGGAATAGAAAATGGAGCAGATTCTTTAGCTGAGAAATATTTCCTAGGCCAGAATCTAATAAGAAGCACTGCTATGTATTGTGGTGTTGCAGCCATTATAATGATTTTATTTAACATAATAGCAAGCCAGATATTGACTGCATTGGCATAGAATTCAAAAATTAAAGTGGGAACGCCGGAACTTTCAATTCTAAAGGGATTTATATTCCCTTTATAAAATTTGAATCCGGGACACCTACGTCTTCAGCGTAGTGCTCTCCCAGGCTGAGCTACGTTCCCAATAGAATAAGAAAAAAAATAATTGTTTATAAATCTTTTGAAGGTTTACTCAACATTCTCTTCTTCAATAGATTCTTCTTCAGCAGCAGAAGTATTTTCAGTTGAGGTTTCTTCTTCTTTTGGTTCTCCAGCAGGAGCTTCTGCACTGCTTCCTTTCTCAACAACTTCTAGCTTGCCAAATTTTCCTGTTGTTAATTGTTTTTCTCCTTGAAATTCGCTGACATAACCATTAGTTATATGAACCTTATCTCCAACATTAATTTTATCAATTTGTTCATTCCAAAGAGTTAATTTTATTTCTCCTGTTTCATCCTTTACTTTTGCATTGCAAACCCTTCCTGTCCTTCCAAACTTCTGAAACTCTCTTATTTCTCCTTTTTCAATTACATCAACAACTACATCAACATTTCCTTGCCTAACTTCTAGATCTTTTATAGCCATAATTTCACCTTTTATTTTAAAATTAGAAAAATGTTTATAAAGTTTTTGTTAATAAATTATTATCTCTTTATTTTTTAAAGAATCTATTGCAGTATTCTGTAATATATCTCTTTGGCCAGCCATTGCTTATTAATAATTGTTTAATCTGTGTTTTATTATAGCCAGCTTCAACTGCATTTATTAAGAATGTATTCAATTCTTTTGTATATTCTTCCTTCCTTAATCTATGCAGTTCATTTTTTCTTTCTTTGAGTCTCATTGCCTTTTCTGCCTTGTAGTTACTAATCTGGCTAAGTACAAATGCCTTTTGATATTTAAATGTCAATGATTCTAAAATTAATAAAATAACAGAAGCCATAGCTATGATTAAAATTAAAGCAGGCTTTATTTTAGAAGGCATCCTGACAGGAGTATAGCATATCTTTGTTGTCTGGTTGCAAAGGTTGATGCAGTCTTCATCTACTCTGCATCTCTTTCCATCTTCACATTTTGGGCATATTAAGCCTCCACAGTCAACATCGCTTTCATTTCCATTAAATATTTTATCATAACATTTTGGTTGATATTCACAGTCTCTTACTTCATCTGGTTTTACTGATTTATTAATATAAATAATAATTTTTTTATTGTATAATTCATCACAATTATTCAAATCATAGCATGTTCTGTATTGTTTTCCATCTGAAAGACATGGCCCCCATTCAGCACATTCCCAATATTCTGCACAGACAGACAATCTTCTTCCTACACTACCTCCACCGCCGCCACGAGCACCAGTAGGAGAACATATATCTGCTTGGTCTGGGTTATAATCATCTGGGCAATTATCACATTGATCTCCCCATCCATCATTATCATCATCATAATCTCCATCATTGTCTCCATCAAAACCCTCATCACTTAATCCGTCATTATCATTATCCTGGCCATCGCAGACTTCAAAATATTCTATTGTTAGATTTTGATAATAATCTTCTGTTTCTCCTCCTATAAAGCAATAACCAGGGCCGCTTCCATCATAATTCATCCCATAGGTTTTTGGGAGATAGGGTTTAAATGTAGGATAATCATTTATACTTTCATTCCAAGGATAAAAGAAATCCCAGCTTGTCATTGGAGCATTAGAAGCATTGTAAAAATAATTCTCATTGTCTTGCACAGCAGTACAGTTAATATATGGATCTCCATAAGTAGAATATACACAAACAGATGGATTTCCTGAATGATTATTCCAATAAGAGTTATATATCCATTTTGCAGAACCAACCAATCCACCACCTACATTAACATTTCCTACTGCAAAAGAATCATTAATATAATCTGTTTCAATCCAACCAACTAAGCCACCAGTAGTAGAAGCAGAACTGCAATTCACACTACTTATTGCATAAGAATTAATAATATCCCCATCACTGCTTCCAACTAAGCCACCACAACCTTGATATCCTTTTACATTACAATATGCATAAGTATTCCTAACAATAGAACTGCCTATATAACCAGCTATACAACCAACACCATCATAACCGCTTACATGACCTGTTACATAAGAAGTTCTGATATTTGTATATGTAGCACTTCCAACTAAGCCACCATTATTATATTGAGCTCCATCTATATTAACATCTTCTAAACCAACATTCCTTATGATTGAACTGCCGCCAGTATAACCAAACAAACCATTGTAGCCTGTAGTCCTGTTTATATAAAGTCCTGTTATTTTATGTCCTTCTCCATCAAATGTTCCTAGGAAAGGATTAGAATTTGATCCAATAGGCTCGAATCCTTCATATACTCCTCTACTACTATTATAATTCCAGCTTGTTGTTCCAGAACAATCAACATCATTAGTTAATCTATAATAAGCAGTTAAATTGTTGCTCATATTTTGTAATTCATCACAATTAGATATATCTATTGTTATTGGTGGTTCAATAACAGGATGTAAAGTCATCCTTACCCATCTATAGTCATTATTAGGGATATAAGCTAACCAACTATCATTATAATATATTCCTGGTGATGTAATTGTCATATTTTTCACAATCCACTCAGGAACAATTTGGTTACAGCTAGTAAGATTATCCTCCCAATCACCATCTCTATTAAAATCTACCCATGCATTGAAATAATAAGTTTCATTAAAAATAGTTGGGCCATTAACATTAAAGCTTATATTACCTGTACCGCAACCATCTATTGGGCTTACATTTACACTTATATTGATTAATCCATCATCTAATGATTCTAAATCAGGACCATCAAATGTTACATTTATATTAGGAACAGTATCATTATCAGGCAATAAATCAGCATCATTAAAATCATCTGAAACATTAATGCCTAATCTTACATAATTTTCAAGACCAAGAGTAACATTCCCTACATGACATGGTCCTTGTATAGGACTTACAACATAATCAAAAACAGTAGGATAATTTGCAAGAATTCCAGGAGGGCCTCCTTTTGGATAAGCAGTCATATCTGTATTATCATACCAAGAATCATTTATATCATCCCAAAATGAATAATGATTAGTTGAATCAGGACCATCTCCAAGATCTATTAGATTACCAAATGTAGGGCTGTCATCATCATCGTCATCATCGTCATCACCAGGAGGTTTATCTTTTATAGGTTTATTTCTAAAGGTTACATCAGTACTACATATACCTTGATGAGCAGGAGGACAAATAACTGTTTTAAAACCATCCTCTCCCTTAGAAGGTCTCCAACCTCTTCTTCTTTTCTCAGCAACAGTATAAGTTTTACCACATTCTGCTGTAATTTTGTATATTCCATCATCTATCCTTTCAGAAGGAATATCTATTGGATCATCAGGCTGTGCTCCTGCAAAAAATTCCCATCCATTATCAAGGCCATCGCCATCACCAGGTTCAAAAACCCCATCTCCATCCATGTCTCTCAATTTGATTATTTTGATAGTGCACACTCCTCCTCCACCACCTCCATAATAATAGTAATAACCATTTGCTCCTCCAATAGCAAAACTAGTCAATCCTCCAAATAAAAACTTAAACATAGATTTTATATCAGGCCACAAAAGATCACCAGATTGTAATGATTGAGAATAAGAAATTGCTATTAAATTAAAACATAATATTAATACAATTAAAAAACTTAAAAGTAATTTGCTTGTTTCCTTTTTTACTTCAATTGTTTTTTCCATTTTTAAAGTTATTAATTATTGTTGATTTTTTTCCCTTGTTTCCATTTCTTCAAACTCAATATACCATCTGTTTGATGAATCATCAAACTTGAAAATAACATAATATTTTTTGCTCTTATCAATAGCAAAAAGCAGAGGCATAGGTATAGTTGTCTCAAAACTGCTTCCTCGTTTATATAGTTTTCTTCTTAATTCAGTCATTTTTATTTAACTAATTCTAATTCTTTATTCAGCTTATCAAGACTAGCTTGTAATTTTGCTAATTCTTGTTCTGAGATCTTGACTTTTGGTTTTATTGCAGGAATTTTCTTTTTAGATTTTTTCTGAATCTCTTTTTTCTTTTTTTTAGCTTTAAACATATTAACATTTTTGCTTAATTTTTCTCCAACAGATTCTTCAAACTGCTTTAATTCAGCAGTCTGTTCTTCAGCTTCTTTTTCAAAAACTTCTTTTTCTAATTTTATTCTTTCTTTTTCCAAAGACTCAATCAATTTCCTTGTAGCGGTTATTTCAGCAAGAACTTTTTTCCTTTCTTTGATTAATTTATCTGATCCAGAAGGTAATGATTTAGGAATATCCTTTTGCAAATAATCAATATTTCTATTTAATTTTTTCTCGATATAACTTGATATTTTTTGTAATCTTTCTAATTCTTTTTTAGAAGTAACTTTTTCAGTTTTTTCTACAGGTTTTTCTTCTTCTCTTTTCTTAAGTTTTTCTTCACTATACCATTTTTTTGGCAGCTCATTTTGTATATAGTTGACATTTTCCTCTAATTCTTTTTCAATATGATCTAATGTCACCTGTAATTTATCCATTTTCTCTTTAGTATTTAGCTCAGCCAAATTCTTTTTTTCTCTTCTGTATGATTTTTTCTTTTTCATCTTCTCATCTTTTTATCTATTTCCAACAACTTATTCTCTAATTCCTGCAGGTGCTTCTTAGCTATTTTCTCTTTTTTCTTGATTTCTTTTAGTAATTCTTTAGGATCTCCTTTGGATAACCTCTCTTCTCTTCTAATCTCAGAAATTATTTCTTTATTTTTACTGAAGAATTTATCACAATATTTTATAACTAATTTTTCTGGCCAGCCTTTATTTATTAATAATTGTTCAATCTGTTCTTCATTATAGCCTTTATTAACAGTTTTATTTAAGAAATCATTTAATGTTCTTGTGTATTCCTCTTTTCTAGTTTTATGGATTTCTTTTTCTCTTTCTTCTAATCTTATAAGTTCCTCTCTTCTTTCTCTTGCTTTCTCTAAATTCTTAAGTCTGATCTCCTTTTCCTTTGCTAGTTTTGCTGATCTTTCCTCAGCTGCTTTTCTTGCTATTTTGCTTCTTCTTTCTGCTTCTTTTTCTCTGAATTTTCTTAGCTCTTCTCTTCTTTCTCTTGCTTTCTCTAAATTCTTTAATCTTGTTTTTTCTCTCTCTAATTCTAATTTTCTTTTTTCTTTTAATTTTTTTAATCTTGTTTTTGCGGCCTTTCTTGCTATTTTGCTTCTTCTTTCTGCTTCTTTTTCTCTGAATTTTCTAATTCTATCTCTTTTCTTCTGGTCTATCTTTGCCTCTCTTCTAATTTTTGCTATCTCTCTTCTTTCTTTATAATATCCAACACCTCTGCGGAATAATTCAGCCTGATATCTATAAGTTGATATTATTGTAATTATCAAAACAATTATTGCAACTATTAAAACTAAAGAAGATTTTAATCTTGGCATGTAAGGTATTTCTATAACAGGTTCAGGAGGAATAATTTTAGGAGTATGGCATCTTCTTGTTATTAAATCACATTTATTTATACAATCATTATCATTTCTGCATATTTTTCCATCTTCACATTTTTTACATTTATGGCCTCCACAGTCAATATCACTTTCATTATTATTCACAATCATATCAGTGCAAGTTGGCTGATAGATACAACTTTGAATATGGAAAGGTTTGATTCCTCTGTCAATATGAAGAATAATCTTTTTATCATAAAGCTCATCGCATCTATTTAAATCAAAACATTCTCTGTATTGGACTCCATTAAGCAGACAGGTATCCCATTCAGTGCATTCCCAATCTTCTACACAAACATCTGTAATAGTTTCTTTATAAGCGCCGCTAATTGAGCCTATAATTGTAATATCTCTTTTAGTTAAAGATGTAAAATTTATTTTAGTGCAAGTCACATTCCAATAATACAAGCCTGTGCTGCTGAATGTTCTAGTATATTCATATAGCTGAGAAAGAGGATTATACTGCATAGTATAACTGCCATCATAAAAATGGATTGTGCAAATAGCATTTTCTATTATTTTATTTGTATTAACATTTACATACCTAGCATAAAACCCAACTTCTTCATCAAAAGCTTTTATTTTAGTACCAGTCTCATCAACAATAGTAAGGTCTGTTTGTATGTTATCACTATCTTCAGCTATTAAATCTTTGATTTCTGTAGTTACAAAACCTGTAAAATCTTTTATATCTAAAGGGTCATGTATGAAAAAAGTACCTAATGTTATGATATACATGCCTAAGATAATTAAACATGCTGTTTCAATTTTTTCCTTTTTATTTTTGTCTTTAATCAATTTTAATCTTTTTTATTCCTCTATTTTTTCTTATATTCTTTTTTTCTCAATTATATCATTTTCCTCTGCTTTTTCTTCTTGACATTGCTCTTCTTTTTTTATAAAGCTCAATTTGTGCAAGTACAAATGCCTTCTGATACCCGTATGTCAGTGCTTCTAAAATCAATAAGATTGCACCTGCCATTCCTATAATCAAAGCCAAAGGAGGTCTTATCTTTTGAGGCATCCTGACAGGAGTATAACATATCTTTGCTGTCTGATTGCAGAGATTGATGCAGTCTTCATCTACTCTGCATCTCTTTCCATCTTCGCATTTTGGGCATATTAAGCCTCCACAGTCAACATCGCTTTCATTTCCATTGAATATATCATCATAACATTTTGGTTGATATTCACAGTCTTGTACTTCATCAGGCTTTACTAATCTGTTTATATGAAGAACAATATTCTTATTGTATAACTCATCGCAGTTATTAAGATCAAAGCATGTCCTGTATTGTTTTCCATCTGAAAAGCAAGGTCCCCAGTCAGAGCAGCTCCAATTCTCTGCACATAACGACGATCTTCTTCCAGCACCTCCTGCGCCGCGGACAACAGGAGAACATATATCTACTTGGTCTGGGTTATAATCATCTGGACAGTTATCACACAAATCCCCCCATCCATCATCATCGTCATCATAATCTCCGTCATTGTCTCCATCAAAACCTTCATCACTCAATCCATCATTATCATTATCCTGGCCGTCGCAGATCTCAAAATATTCTACTGTCATAATCTCATAATAATCTTCTGTCTCTCCGCCTATAAAACAATAGCCTGGACCGCTTCCATCATAATTCATCATAGAGTTTGCATAAAACAATCTTAAATTTGGATAATCATTTGTATTTTCCTGCCATATATTATTAAAATCCCAGATTGTCATCGGAGCATTGCTGCTGCTGTAGAAATAAGATTCTGTATCATTAGCAGTGCAGCCAGTATTGCCTGCAGGATAACCAGTGCATTTGCTTGGATTTCCAGAAAAATTATGCCAATAAGATGAGTTTATACTGCCACTGCCAGAATAATCTGTTCCAAGTAAACCTCCTACACCAATACCATTGCTTAAATTCTCAACACCACTGACACTGCCAGTTGCAAATGAATCAATAATTCCATTAATATTGCTATTAGCACCAACTAAACCACCCACTCTGCCGCCAAGAGCAGTCACATCACCAGTAGCATAAGAACGATTTATTATAGCACTATTACTGCCAGCTAAACCTCCTGCATCAGAACTATCATCATATCTATCTGCAATTACATTGACAGTGGAATAAGAATCTTTGATTGTACCACTATTACTAGCAACTAAACCTCCTGCTCCATAACCCCAACCCCTTTGTTCTACATTTCCAGTGCTGTAACAGTTAATTACTTCTCCTCCTTGCATACCAGAAACTAAAGCAGCAACATTAGATCCGCCAGTTATATTAACATCTAATAAACCAACATTTTTTATCACAGCACTAGTATCAACTCTGCCAAATAGAGCAGCATTGCCTGCTTTGTTTATATAAAGGCCTGTTATTGTATGCCCTCTTCCATCAAATGTTCCTGTAAATTCATTAGGGTAATCCTTAGCAATAGGAGTAAATCCCATATTATCAATACAAATTCCAGTATAACCAGAACCGTTCAATAGATAGTACCATCCACAACCTTCTGCAGAATTACAAGAACTGTAATCAGTATAATCGCTGCAATTATCATCAATATTCCAATTGACAGTATCAGAGCAATCAATGTCATTTGCTAAATAATAATCTCCACTTAGATCATTATCCATTGCTTGTAATCCAGTGCAGTTGGTTATAGCTGTACCAACTGGTGTGCCAAAAAAGTCAATTTCAGGATGCAATGTCATCCTCAACCATCTGTAATTGCTGTCTGGAATATAAGCCAGCCATGTATTATTATAATATGTTCCTGGTCCTGTAATTGTCATATTTTTAATGATCCATTCAGAAACAGTTTGAGCACAAGCAGTAATACTATCAGCCCAGTCTCCATCTCTGTTAAAGTCAACCCATGCATTGAAATAATAAGTTTCTGTAAAAGTGCCGGTTACACTAAAGCTGATATTTCCAGTTCCGCAGTTGTCTGCTGGACTTATATTTACGCTGATATTGATCAAGCCGTCATCAGCAAGATCTAAATCAGGAAGATCTGCTGTTACATTTATATTTGGGACATTATCATCATCAGGCATTACATCTGCATCATTCCAATCATTTGTAATATTTATTCCTAATTTTGGGAATCCTGTAGTATTATATACATGGCATGGCCCCTGGGATGTCCCATTAGCTGCAGCTGGATTAATTACAGTTGGAAAATCAGCTAAAATTCCTAAAGGACCCCCTTTAGGATAAGCAGTCATATCAGTATTAACACCATCAGCCATTGAATTACCAATGGTCTTCCAAAAATACCAATTATTACTTGAATCAGGAGCATCTCCTAAATCTATAGCCTTTTCATCAGATACATCAGTTGATTGTTGATTGCCTACATAAACAGTATGGCTACACTCATCTGGACATAAACAAGTGACAGGATTATCAGGTCCTATTCCAGTGTTAATCCATCCTGGATGTGGTGCTGCTCCAATTGTCAAATCCTCACCAATAAATACATCTTTACCAGGAGCTAGAGGACAATCATATTCAAATTCTGTTTTCCCAGTATTATCAGTAAGTTGAAGCTTGTCGTCTTCTATAGCTAAATCTGTGTGAGAGGTAATTGCAAAAGAGCTGCTTACAATATAGTTTTCTCCATTACCTTTATCTCCATCTCCATCTAAATCATTATATTTATACACTGTAATAGAACATTTTGGGCATCCTCCATAATAATAATAATAACCATTAGCTCCGCCAATTGCAAAATTACTAGTCATGCCTCCCATTAAAAGCTTAAATATAGACTTTATACCAGATAATAAACCATTATATTCTTGAGGAGATTGAGAATAGGATATTGCTATTATTCCAGAGCACAATAATAGTACAATTAATAAACTCAAAAATAATTCATTTGTTTTCTTTTTTCTTTTGATTATCTTTTTCATTTTTTAAACCTCTTCTTTAATTCTGCTCTTTTCTTAGCTAATCTTGACCTTCTTCTTTTTTCCAATTTCTTCATTTTAATTGTATTTAATCTTCTTGACACAGCTCTTCTGGATTTATAATGTTCAATACCTCTATGGATTAATCCATATTTGTAAGCTGCTAATGCAGCTATTGCCAGAACTATTACTGCAGATGTTAGTATTAGTATAGGAATTAATCTTGATTCAAATGGTTCTTCTATAGTAGGAGGTGCAGCAACTACTTCAGTAACGCATCTTCTAATTGTTAAATCACATTTATATGAACAGTCATTATCATTATTGCATATCTTTCCCTCTGGACATTTTGGACATAAAGGACCGCCGCAGTCAACATCACTTTCATCTCCATTTAATATTCCATCATCACATTTTGGTTCATAGATGCAATTTCTGATATAAATTGGTTCAACAGCCTCTCTGACATTTACAACAAGTCTTTCAGTATATAGGTCTTCACATCTATTCAAATCATAACATTCTCTATATTGAAGGCCATTTGGCAGGCAAGGCTCCCATTCAGTGCATTCCCATTTTTCTACACAGATGCTTGGAGTGATGCCTCCTCCTCTTGCTGCAGCACTTGGAGCGCCACTAGGTGCTCCTGCAGCAGAATTAATTGTTGCAGTATCATCTTCAGTTAAAGTGTATGAACCTAGTTTAGCGCAGGTTACATTCCAATTATAGGTTCCTGCACTACTAAATTGTCTAGTATATTCATATAATTGAGAAATGCTGTTATATTGCATTGTACTATTGCTGTCATCAAAGAAAATTGCACAATATGCTCCAGTTATAGCATTTCCTGAATAATCAGAATAATCTGCATAAAATTTGACAGCATCGTTTGTATATTTTGTTTGTGTATCTGTATCATCAGATATAACCAATGTGTCTGCATCAGGATCACAAACATTATCATATCCATCTCCGTCTGAATCAAGCCCTGAATTTAACTGACTAGGGCATGAATCACATGCAATTACTCCTGTTGGTAAAGCTGAGTATAATGTTGTATTTATTCCTTCTGTCCATCCGTCATTATCTAAATCAGCTTTTGCACAGCTCCATTTTCCTCCGTCTATTGTTGTTCCGCTGCTTGTTAAACTATTGCATACAAAGAATGTTTTCCTTTTTGAAAGTATAGAATATCCATCATTATCAGTTAAATTAACCCTTACAAAATATATTCCATCATTTAAAGTGATATTTGAAGGCAAATCGACTGTTCCGCTTATTGCTGCAATATTTGTAAAGCTTCCTGATCTTGATTCTGTATAAACTGCCTGTTTTGAACCATTCTCAATTATAATATCATATGCACTATCAAAGCTGTCAGTTTGTCCTGTAACAAATTCAAAGCTTCCTATGTTCAGAATAGTATAATTTGCTGAATTGTAGAATGCTCTGCTTAATTTATATGTTGAAGTAATCTCAGCTGGCTTTACATCTACTGTAAATGATTGTGAATTTGCTGCTCCAATATTATTATATTGGTCAGTTGCATTTACATAAACAGTATGGCTTCCATCAGAATAAAATACAGGATTATATATGCAGTCTGTCTCAGTATTAACAGAGCCGCTGTCTAAAACAAAGTTGCATGAATAGATTGCGCTTCCGCCTGTTGCAGCATCAGTTGGAATAGCCCTGATTCCTACAGGATCTCCATACTCAATAACAGCAAGACTTGGATTTGGTTCTATTTCTATTTCACTTATTACAGGATCTCCTGATTCCCTTACATTTACACTGACTAATTCTTTGCCGATTTGATCAATTAATGTTGTTAATTGGAATGTTTCTGCTCCAGCAGCAGTTCCAGAAGGAACAGGAATTGTTATTGTAACATCATAACTTCCATCTCCTCCGCCTGTTTGCGTCAGGGTTAAGATATTATTAGACCAGACTTTAGTAAATGTATCACTTCCAGAATCCAAGATGATCTGGTTAGCATTAACATTAAATGCTACATTGTCTCCTCCAGTGCCTAAAGCAATTTGAACAGCTTTTCCAGTTGTATCAATATTGCTCCAGACCCTTATTTGAAAATTATCTTCTCCTCTATGCACTTCATCTGTATAATAGAATCTTGCGTTTCCATTATCAGTTGTTAATGTTCCAGTCGTATGAGGTACAATTGTCAATCCCGCGGTGCTCCAATCTAAAGTATGACAGCTTCCTATTCCATAGCATTGGCTGTCCAAACAATCAAGATTACTATCTCCATCATTATCAAAATCATCATTACAGTCAGCAGTATTATCTTCATTATCCCTGCAGGTTCCTCCTGTTACTGAAATTCCGTCGCAGTTATCATCAGCACAGTCAGTTCCGCCTGCTGCATCATTATCTATTTCATCTGAGCATTCTTCTTGAGTATTTTCAGTAGAATCGCAGAATGCTCCTGAATAACTTCCAAGCTCATTCAAGCAGTCAGAATCCTGGCAATTATATCCATTTATACTTGTTTCATAACCTCCTGCTCCATTATCATAATCATTATCTATATTGTCAGCACAGCTGTCATAAGTATAATTCTCATAAGCAGGGCAAGGTCCGCAGTATTGATATGTATGCCAGCAATCAGTTGGATTTAGGTTATCAATACAGTCAGTTCTTGAATCCCAATCATTATCAATACTGTCTCTGCATAAATCATAAACTCCTAAACTAAATTCTGATGCCAAGCAGGCAAGAATAGGATTTTCAGGATTTACTACACCTGAACAATCTGGATCAGCACAGTCCTTGCCAGTGCTGCTATTAGCAGTATAATTATTAACATTCCAATAATAAGCATCTAAATCATTATCAATATTATCAAAACACCATGCAGCATCTGTCGATTCATTTGTTGGACAGCTAGCTAACCCATAACAATCATAATCATCGCAGTCAGCTCCAGTTGAATCTAATCCTGGATCTGGAATTAAAATGCTCTGCCAGTTGGCGCTTCCGCCTTGTAAATCAACATCATAATCATTATCAATATTATCTTGGCATAATGCAGATGAATTTTCTCTTAATGGGCAGATTCCTGTATTTGTTCCTGATCTTCCCCAGCATGAATAAGCATCAAAACAATCAATATTAGTTCCTCTGCAGCCTGCATAAGTTCCGTCGCAGGCAATGTTTGTTCCATATGATGCTCTGTCAGCATCATTATCAAATGAATCACTGCAGCTGCTAGGAGTTGATGTATAATTTATTGTTCCTTCTGCTGTTGAACCATATTCACACATTGCAACATTTGCACTTCCTGTGTAATATTTGACAGGAGTGCTTCCTGAATAATACGCGCCTATCTTGCCGCTGCAGTCAGAATCAGCGCAGTCAACTAATCCATCATTATCATTATCAAATCCATCCCAGCATGTTGTTTCAGGAATCTCACATCTTATTGGGTCTCCATTTGATGTGACTCCAATCTGCCTTCCCTCGCAGTCAGAATCAGCGCAGTCTTTTCCATCAACAATATTCAAATCATTATCAATATCATCGTTGCAGGATTCATCACTAGTTTTCTGTATTCCAGAAATAAAGCTGCTAGGATTATGAGGAAGATTAGAATCATTCTCTTCAAGATTTTCAGGAGCACCAGATGACTGCACTTCAATATTTAGATTATTAGTTCCTTTGTCTCCGCTAATCCATACTGATAACGGAAGAACATAATCTCCAGCACTCTGAGTTCCATTTAAGCTGTGATTCATTCCCATATTCAGGCTGGATCCGCTGTAAAGCCCTGTATCCTGCTCATTAAGTTTTGAAGTTGCAACTAAAACAGTATAAGGCGGTGTACTTGGAATAAATTGTTTGTATGGCAGCTGGTTTGGACCATATAAAGAAGTGCTTGTATCTGTTATTCCTAAATCAGTCATATTTCCTAATCTAAGTATAACTTGTTTGTTATTTACACCAGAAGTTTTGTAATAAGTAACTTTTATATCTCCTGTTGTGCTTACAGTCTGAGTATATTTTACATCAATTGTTCCATAAGTATATCTGCAGATATTATTCTGGCATGTTCCAGTAGTTACATCCTTTGTTTCATAATCTCCTGCAGCTGCTCCTGTTACACTATTTTCTGAAAACTGCCCAAATCCTCCTTCAGTAAAATTATGTCCGCAAAGATAATGTTCAAAAACAGTAAGGCAGTCATCATCATCACAGTCAGTAAACCCATCATTGTCATTATCAATCTTATCATGACAGATGCCTTCAAAAGTATCTGATTCAATCATCTTTTTAACAGCATAATTAATATCATAATTTGTAGTATCATTATGCCCGAAATAGCTTCTAGTAGAAGGGATTCCAGGCTGAGGCTTGGCTAAGAAAGCATTTGCAGCATCATTTGAATCTCTTAATCCTGCTACATTAAAATACCAATTTTCTGTCTTGATATAAATAGGCCATTTAGTAGTATTTGTTTCTACTATTCCTCCTGTAGAATTATATATTGTGCAGTTCTCGACAAACCATGTACTATTATAGGCTCCTGTTGGGTCTCCTGATTGTATTGTATAATCTAAAAATACATCTTCATTTGTGATATTTTGTGTTAATGTTTTATTTAAAGTAAACAAAGTTCCATTTGATTTATAGATATTACATTCAAATTTAATATCTGTATCTCTTGTCTGGTTTTTAAAATAGATATAAAATGTATCTCTAGTTACAGCATAAGGATATATTCCAGATAATTCATATACTCCTTCTGGATAAGGAGTTGTATAATTCCACATAGGGTCATAAGTAACGTTCCTTTCAATTGTAGCATTATTTCCCCAATAATCAAAAGCAGTAATTGATAAAGTATGACCTCCTAAACTTAAAGTCTTTGTTACATCAAAATAAGCATATCCTTGTACTGGTGTTAATGTTAATACTTCTTCAGAACCATCAAAAGTAAGATTTGCAGAACCATAAGGATCATTTATCCTTCCATATATCCTAAGATTATATTGGTTAGTAATATCTGGAATATCTTCTAAAAATTCAATTACAGGTGGTGTTGCATCAGGGCCGATTACATCAAGATAATTAGTTTCACTGTAATAATAATCAGGATTTTTATAAACCTCAACAGTATGGGATAAATCAATTCCAGGAGAATCCGGCTCAACATTAAATTGAACTATTTCAGTGCTTAAAGTAGAAATATTCACATAAACTGTTTTTGCAGATAAATTTGTGAAATAATTGCTGTCCAAATTAATCTGTGCTAATGTATTTTCAGCTTCTGCTAATCCCTTATTTTCAATTGTTGCATTAACAAGATAAGGAGTTCCAGTGAATACAATTTCTGGAACAGATATGCTTGAAACAAGATAATATTCTTTTGGATCAGGCAGATAAGCATGGTAATAACAGCCAGCTGTACTGCAGTTTGAGGTTACTGTTAACCATTGGTAATCATCATCTTCAACAATTAATGTCCAGTTTGTTTTATTGTAATTAGACTGTGGAATCCAGGGAGGCAATGAATAATTTGGAGCGCTAATATTTGTAAAATTAACCTGCATTGGACTTGCTGTGCTTAATGCAGAAGATAAATCAAGATCAACAGTAACATTTATTGCATCTTCATTGCCCTGGTTTTCAATATCAGCGCTTAAATTTATGCTGTCATTTACAATTGCGCTATTTAAACTGACATTTGCAGACAAGCTTACTAATAATTGAGGGCTGCTTGGATTCTTCATCTCAATTTCATGCACATCAGTAACCTGTCCTGAGAAATCAGGAGAAGTTAAATTTACATATAAAGTATAATTGCCTTCTTGTTCAGGGAAAGTGATATTATAAGGCCAATAAATTACAATACTACTTAAAGCACTTACAGTATAATTCTCAGGACCAGTATAAGTTAGATTAAATGAATTATTTCCATCTCCATTTCCAGCTGGAACAGGCGGGCTTGTTGTTAGATATATAGAAACATTATGATCAGCACTGTCATAATTAGTTATCTTAGTTATGTTGATTGGATAACTAGGACTCCATGGGAAAGGATGATACCAATCAGGCGGCGCAGTTGCAGGAAATCCTTCAAATGGTGTGTTTGAATGAGGTATAAA
>JAHWIB010000015.1 GCA_019322815.1 Candidatus Woesearchaeota archaeon
AGGCCACACTATTACTTTGTAACAAACACTTTTAATTCAGACTAAGTTATAATTCAAATACAATAAAATATTTAAAATGAAAAAAATAATTTTAGATTATGGCAGTTGATTTTAGAGTGTTTCTTTTTGGAGTATTTAGTCTAATATTTGGAGCTATCTTGTTTATAGCAGGATTTATATGGATGAAGCAGAAACAGACTATAGAGAATATCCCTACTTCTAAGATAAGGAGCATAGCAATGGGATTGGTTGAGATATTTGGAAATGTGATTCCAGGAAAAGGCAAAATTCTGAAAAGCCCGTTATCAAATTCAGATTGTGTATACTATAATTACAAGATAGAAGAATATAGAAGATCAGGAAAGAGCAGCCATTGGGTTACAAGAAAGCATGGAAAAGAGTCAGTTCCTTTTTACTTAAAAGACAGCACAGGGATAGTGCTTATTGATCCTAATCATGCAGAAGTTGATGTTAATCGTGATTTTATCTTTAAATCAGGTTTAGGAAAAGATCCTCCTGAAACAGTCAAAAAATTCTTGCAAAAAAGCAATCTAAGATTTGAAGGTCTGCTTGGAATGAATAAAACAATGAGATATACAGAATATTTTATAGCCCCAAATGATAAATTATACATTATTGGGACAGCAGATGACAATCCCTATGTTGAAGAAGCAACAGGCCAGTCTAATGTAGAGGATATAATGATACAAAAAGGAAAAAATAATCCATTTTATTATATTTCAGATAATCCAGAGAAGAAAGTTTTAAATAGATTCAGAAATAAAATGCTTTTAGGATTAATAGGAGGGCCGGCATTAAGTGTAATCGGCTTAATATTGGTTCTGTTATTCCTTGGATTATTTTAATGGAGGTAACTAAAAAATGGCAATCGGAGTTTTAGCAATTATCGGATTGGTTGTATTGTTTGTTGTAGCAATTATTATAGGTTCTATTATCGCTATGTATAATGGGCTTATAAGGTTAAAAAACAATATTGAAAAAGCATGGGCAAACATTAATGTATTATTAAAACAGAGAGCAGATGAGTTGCCTAAACTGATAAATACAGTAAAAGGTTATATAAAGCATGAAAAAGAAATTTTAACAGAGCTTACTAAGTCAAGAACTGCATTCTTGAATGCAAAAACTGTTCAGGAAAAAGCAAAAGCAGATAATATGATGTCTTCAGCATTAAAATCCCTGTTTGCTGTTGCTGAAAACTATCCTAATCTAAAGGCAAATGAAAACTTTTTGCAGCTGCAGACAAGAATAAGCGGCTTGGAAAATGAGCTTTCAGACAGAAGAGAGTTCTATAACGACAGTGTAAATACATATAATATTAGAATACAGTCATTTCCTCATATGTTTATGGCAAAGATGATGAATTACCAGCAAAAAGAGATGTTTAAAGTAACAGAAGCAGAGAAAAAAGATATAGAAGTTAAATTTTAGTCTTTAACAATAAAATATTTAAACATTAAATTTTTTATTTTTTATAAGGGGGTATTATGAAGGCTTATCTAGATATTATTCAAAAGATATTGGACAAAGGAGTTATTAAAAAAAATAGGACAGGAATAGATACAATTGCTGTTCCAGGAGTTATGTTTGAACATAATATGGAAGAAGGATTTCCTTTACTAACAACAAAATCAGTTCCATTAAGATTAGTAGCTTCTGAATTAGAATTTTTTATTAAAGGTATTACAGACAAAACTTGGCTTCAAGAATGCAATAATCATATTTGGGATGAATGGTGTTCTCCAGACAAAGTTCCTTATGGACATGATGAAGAAACCAAGAAAAAAATGATGGAAGAAAGAGAGTTAGGCCCAATTTATGGGTGGCAGTGGAGAAATTTTGGAGCAAAATATCAAAGCTTTGACAAGCCCCCATCTGGAAATGGAGTTGATCAGTTAAAAAATGTTGTTGAAATGCTTAAGAAAAATCCAAATGACAGAAGAATGATAGTTTCTGCATGGAATCCAGTTGATTTTCATAGAATGGCTCTGCCGCCATGTCATTATTCTTTTCAAGTTATTGTTATCCAGGATAAACTTAGTTTATTATGGAATCAAAGATCAATTGATTCTGCTTTAGGTTTGCCGTTTAATATTGCAAGTTATGCATTATTACTGCATTTATTGGCAAAAGAATCTGGATTTAAAGAAGGAAGATTAGTTGGCTTCTTGGGAGATACTCATATTTATATAAATCATGTTGAAGGATTAAAAGAGCAGTTAACAAGAAAGCCTTTGCCTCTTCCTACTCTAAAAACTGAAAACTTTACTTCGATCTTTGACTGGAAATATACAGATTCAGTAGTTGAAAATTATGAACATCATCCAAGAATAAAATTTGAGATAGCAGTGTAAAAAAACCATGAAAATTCCTAAAATAAATAAAAAAAGTGTAAAATTTTCAGGGTGCCAAAAATCATCAGAGGTGATTTTTTAGCATGACAGATATAGTTGTTATCGTGGCTGTTGCAAAAAATAATGCAATTGGAAAAGATAATGATATTCCATGGCATATCAGAGAAGACTTTGAGCATTTTAAGGAAAAAACATCAGGCTTTCCATGTATAATGGGAGACAAGACCTATGAATCTCTGCCTGATAATTCAAAACCTCTTCCTAATAGAGAAAATATTGTTTTAACTTTTGATAAAGAATACAAACCTGAAGGAACTACTGTTTTCCATGACTTTAATGAAGCAATTGAATATGTAAAAGGAAAAAATATAGAAAAAGCTTTTATTATTGGAGGAGCGACAATATATAGATTAGGGATGAGGGTTGCAGATGTTTTTGAACTTACAAGCATAGATCATGATTATGATGCAGATACATTCTTTCCTGAAGTGAATTTTGATGAATGGGAATTAATCAATAGAGAAGATAAAGAAGGGATGGATGTAAAAAATAAGATAAATGTTAAATTTTCTTTTTTAACATATAGGAGGAAGAAAAATGGATGATTTAAACTCAGATCCAGAGGTTTTTTCCATAGTTCAGAATGAGCTTCAGAGACAGAAAGATGAATTTAATATGATCCCTTCTGAAAATTATTGCTCAAAAGCAGTCTTAGCAGCATGCGGCTCTGTTCTTAATAATAAATATGCAGAAGGATATCCTAAAAAAAGATATTATCAGGGAAATAAATTCATAGATGATGCAGAACAACTAGCAATTGACAGGGCTAAAAAATTATTTGGAGCAGAGCATGCAAATGTTCAGCCAGATTCTGGCAGTGTTGCTAATAATGCAGTTTATTTTGCTTTGCTTAATCCAGGAGATAAATTGATGGGCCTAAGATTAGACATGGGAGGTCATCTAACTCATGGTCATAAAGTAAGTGCAACAGCAAGATTCTATAGTCCAGTGCAGTATACTGTAGACGAGAAAACAGGATTATTTGATATGGATGCGATTAAAAAGATGGCTGAAGCAGAAAATCCAAAAATAATTGTTTCAGGTGCAACAGCTTATCCAAGAACAATTGATTTTAAAGCATTCCATGAGATTGCAGAAGCAGTTGGAGCTTATAGTTTTGCAGATATTTCACATATTGCAGGATTAGTTGTTGGCGGAGCTCATCCTTCACCATTGCCTTTTACAGATGTTGTTATGACAACAACTCATAAAACTTTGAGAGGACCAAGATCTGCTTTAATATTATCTAAAAAAGAAGATAGATTAGCTGATACAACTGGATTAGATGAGAAAAAAGCTTTGAAAGCAAAAGATATGGGTGGAAAAATAGATAGAGCTGTCTTTCCAGGACTGCAGGGAGGTCCTCACGAGCATATAATTGCAGCAAAAGCAGTCGCTTTTGGAGAAGCTTTGCAGCCTTCTTTCAAGGATTATGCGCATCAGATTGTTAAGAATGCAAAAGCTTTGGCTGAAAAATTGATGTCACAAGGAATTAAATTAGTTTCAGACGGAACAGATACACATTTGATGTTAATAGATTTAATTAACACAAAGTCTGTAGGTAAAATGGGTTTAGGAAAAGAAGGAGCAGTTGCTTTGGAAGAAGCAGGCATTATTACAAATGCAAATACAATTCCTTATGATCCTTCAACACCATTCAGGCCTTCTGGTATAAGACTTGGAACACCAATCTTAACTACTAGAGGAATGAAAGAATCTGAAATGCAGGAAGTTGGAGAATACATTGCTGAAGTTATAAACAATCTTTCAGATACTTCAGTAAGAGCTAGAGTTAAAGAAAAAGTTAAAGCACTTTGTGATCAATTTGCTTTTTATTAAATGGAGGTTATAGAAATGAAAATACAGATGCAAAGAGAAGATAAGGAAGTAACTCTTCCAAATTATGCACATCCAGGAGATGCTGGATTAGATTTATACTCTGCTGAAAGCTTAGTATTAAAGCCAGGAGAGAGAAAAGTTGTTTCAACAGGTGTTAAAATGTCAATGCCTCATGGTTATGAGGCTCAGATCAGGCCAAAATCAGGATTAGCAGCTAAGCATGGCATAAGTGTTGTAAATACACCAGGAACAATCGATGCTGGTTATCGGGGAGTAGTTGGAGTTATTTTGATAAATCACGGACAAGAAGATTTTACAGTTGAAAAAAACTCTAAGATTGCCCAGATGGTAATAAATAAAGTTGAAGAAGCAGATATTGAAGAAGTTGATTCTTTAGATGACACATCTAGAGGAGAAGGGGGTTTTGGTTCAACAGGAAAAAATTAAATTTTTTCTTTTACTCTTTCTAATATCTCTTCAGAAATATCTTCTATTTCTCTTAATTCATTGTCAGGAGCACAATCAATTACTAGCCAGTTGAATTTATCTGCACAATATCTATATGCTTCTGCAGCATTTTTTAGATGATTAATATCTGCTTCATGAATATCTCTCTTTTTTCCATTAACATATTCTCTATGGCCTTTTTTATCAACTAGTTTTTGTCCAATTTCAGGAGGCATGAATAATAATATTGTTGCATCTGGCTTTGGAATCTTGAAAATATTAAATTCTAGATTATCTAACCATTTTAGATATTTGTCTCTTTCTTCATTATCTTTTATCTTCCCAGCCTGATGCCCCATATTAGCAGATGTATATCTGTTTGCAATCACTATCTTGCCTTCATCTAACCATTTTTTAATTTTAAAAGAAGCATCATATCTGTCACAAGCAAAGAAAATAGATGCTCTATACGGCCCAACTTCCTCTGCTGTTCCGTACTTTCCATTCAAATATTCTTCAACCAATCCTGCAGATTTATTCCCATACTGAGGAAACTCAATTGTCTCAACATCTTTTCCTTCTTTTTTCAGGTTCTCAACTAACTTCTTAGTCTGAACAGTCTTTCCAGAACCATCTGTCCCTTCAATAACAATAAAAACACCCTTTCCCATAATATTTTTGAGAAATAACTGATATTTAAATTGTTTGGTGATTAAAACTATTATTTTTCACAAACTCTTTGACATTCTTCTAAAGAATCAAATGGTGCCTTAATAGAACATCCACTAACACCTTGCTCAATGCATTTTCCTTGAGAAGAATTATATTCATATCCAATAAAAAATGCTTCACATATTCCTTCTCCTTTAACCTTCTGTTTACAAGGATCTACACATCCAGAAATTAATAATAAAGAAATAATCAATAAAATAAAGATTAGTTTTTTCATATAAATCAAAATAATGTTTAATTATTTAAATATTTCTAGACTTCAAAAACCTTTATAAACCTTAAACTTACACTTCTTTAAATGCAATTAACCAAACTATCAAATAAATCTTTGAATCAGATCTTCTCAATTGAGAGAAAGAAAAAGAAATTCAATCTAAACAAGCTAAATAAATTCTTAGATAAAATAGATCATCCAGAAAAAGATCTAAAAGTAATTCATGTTGCTGGAACTAATGGAAAAGGATCTGTTTGCGCAATGATAAATTCAGTTCTCCAAGAAGCAGGATATAAAGTTGGAATGTTTACTTCTCCTCATTTAATCAAAATCAATGAAAGATTTAGAATAAACAATAAATTAATCAGTGATAAAAAACTATCAAGATTAACTAAAAAAATAAATCAATTACAAAAACAAGTAAAGATTGACTTAAGCTTCTTTGAAACTTTAACAGTTATTGCTTATCTATACTTTAAAGAAAAGAATCCAGATTATGTTATCTTAGAAACAGGATTAGGAGGAAGATTAGATGCAACTAACACGTGCAATCCAGTTTGGACAATAATAACAAATGTTTCATTAGAACATACAGAAGTTTTAGGCAATACAATAACTAAAATTACAAAAGAAAAAGCAGGAATCATAAAAAATAATGTTCCAGTTATAACAAATGCAGATAAACAAGCATTAAAAATAATAAAACAAATTGCAAAAAAACACAATTCAAAAATAATCAAATCAAAAAACAATGTAAAAACAAATCTAAAAGGAATTTTTCAATTAGAAAATGCAAAAACAGCATCAACTGTATTAAAACAACTAAAAATAAAACAAAAATATATCAAAAAAGGATTAAATAAAGTAATCTGGCCAGGAAGATTAGAAAAAAAACAAGGAATTCTCTTAGATGGTGCTCATAATCCAGCTGGAATTAAAGCATTGATGAAATCAATTAACAATAACTTAACAATAATCTTTGGTGCAATGCAAGACAAAAACATAAAAGAGATGGCAAAATTCCTAAAATACAAAAAAATAATCTTAACAAAAGCAAATATAGCAAAAACATTAGAGCCAAATAAAATAAGACAATATTTCAAAGAACCAATTATAACAACTAATCTTAAACAAGCAATCAAAGAAGCAAAAAAACATAAAAATCCAATCTTAATAACAGGTTCTATTTACTTGGTAGGAGAAGCTTATTCTTTATTATAGTCTCATAATGGTGACGAAAAAGAAATATTTATAAATACAAAAAAATTATATATTAAAAACAGTGAAGACTTCGCAGTAATTCTTAAAAATTTTTAAAAATGGGGTGTTAATCTAAAATGAAAAAAAAAAGGGATTCAAAAAGATTATTTCTAACTTTATTGATTACAATAATATTATGTTTTGGTTTTATATCAATTTCTTATGCTCAAACTACAACTTCACAAAAAGAAGATACTTTTCTTTCTAAAATATTTGGTTTTTTTAGAGGATTAATATTAGGATTAATCAGACCTGCTTTTGGCGAAGTTAATGGTTATGGTTATGGTCAAACATGTATAGTTAAAGCAGCTAAAGTTGATGTGACTAATGAAGGTGAACAACCAATAGAAGGATGGAGTATGACTATTGATGGAGGAGATACAAAGACAACTGATGGTGATGGGTTTGTTCAATGGGAGAGAACATGCCCAGGAGAATATCTTGTTGAAGAAGAAGTTCAAGATGGCTGGACTGCAATTAATGGCCATACACAAGCTCTTGTAACCTGTGAATTACCGGATTGTGCTCCTGATACCGAATTATTCGAAAATTGTCAAAATGAATGTGATCCTGAGGATTATCCTGCATGTAAAGATGATAGGACAGTTGAAAGATGTGTGATGCAAAATGATGGATGTTATCATATAGAAGAAGATACTTGTCCAGATGCTCAATGTAATGGTCATATATATACACCAGAAGAGAAATGTGAAGGAACTCCAGCCCAAAATAATGTTGGATGTGCTGCTCAACAGGATGAAGATTGTGACCAAGGATTTGATGCAGAGTGTCGTCATTGTGATGTTGCTCAAGGCGGATGCATGGATCTTGATATAGACTGCGGAACTTGTTGTATGTGTGAAAATGGATTAAAAACAGCAGATTTAACTCAAGATGGAGATTGTAGTGGTGCTAGTCAACCAGAAGTTGCTACATGTTTCAATGATCCAGATAACAATAGTAATACATATGATTATAAACCTGAATTTACTAGTTATTGTATAGGTGTGTTATCTTGTGCGCAGGATCCAGAGGACTATACTCATACATGTACAGATAATGACCCCTATGATACTGTTGATGGAGATATGGACCAGTGTGGTGCAGAATGTGATGAAAACTCTGACTGTAATCCTTATTGTACTGGTGATATATACAATTATATGACAGAATGTAATAACGATGAACCTGCTCAAACTTGTGCTTGTGTATCCTTAGCTGCAACAAATTGTAATACACTAAGTGACTGGGAAGATACAGGAAATACTCAATGGATAAGTACAGGTGAATGTACTGAAAAACAACAGAAAGAACAAGAATACAGAGACTATTATTGTGATGTTAACTCTGATACAGGCTGTTCATATGATATAACAGGAACTCAATGGGTAGATACAGGCTTAACAAGAGCTAAAGCAGATGGAACAGCATGTGATGATAATTTATATTGTACTGTAAATGATCAATGTACAACAGGAATATGTTCAGGTTCACCAAGAACATGTTCAGATGGTGTAGGATGTACTGATGATAGCTGCAATGAAGATATAGATCAGTGTATAAACACACCAAACGATGCAAATTGCCAAGCAGATATATGGGAAGATACAGGAAATACTAGATGGATAAGTACAGGTGAATGTACTGAGAAACAACAGAAAGAACAAGAATACAGAGACTACTATTGTGATTCTACAACAGACTGCCAATATGATATAACAGATACTCGATGGGTAGATACAGGCTCAACAAGAGCTAAAGCAGATGGAACACCATGTAATGATGGACTTGCATGTACTGAGAATGATCAATGTACACTTGGAATCTGTTCAGGAACAAAAAAAGACTGTTTGGGTAATAATATTTTAGGAGTAGCAGAATGTTACTATAATCCAGATGGAATACCATATACTTGGGATTATAGAGAATCTTTCACAAGCGAATGTCAAGAGCCAGATGGAACATGTACAACAGGAGATGATACAATAATGCATGAATGCCATGATAATGATCCAAATGATGGCATAAATGGAAATAATTGTAGTGCAGAGTGTGACCAAGACAGTGATTGCGCAAGCGGTTACACATGTTCAGATAGCTGTGTATGTGTACCAACTGGAGCAGATGATGATGGAGATGGAGTATCTGACGACCAAGACAAATGTCCAAACACAATAATACCAGAAGGAGTTCCAACAGATGTATTAAGGCCAAATAATTATGCACAGACAGATAGTGATACATTCTTTGAAACAAACACAGGAAGTGCAGCAAACCCATTCATAACTGATAGTGGTTATACAATTGTAGATACTTATGGATGCAGCTGTGAACAGATACTTTTCTGTAAACCTGGCCAGGATGTTGGAGAACAAAAGTGGGGATGCACAGAAGGAACAATGAATGTGTGGATATCACAAACAGGATGGGCTCCTGACTGTCAAGTTAATGGAATAGTTATAGAAGGAGAGGCAAAAGGATTCTTTGAAGACTCTGATGGAGCAGGATTTCCAGATATAATTGATGGAGACAATGACAATGATGGAATTGGAGATAATGATGATTCAATGGAAGATGACTCTGATCCACCAGGAACAGAAGGCCATGGCAAGCCTGATTGGTGGGAAAGAAGTAAAGGTTTGAAATAAACCTTTAATTTTTATTTTTTAATTATATAGAATTAGTTAATAGATAAATTTTTATAATTTGAAATTAGTAATAGGGGGAAAGAGGTGATTAGTTGATGCATCATTTTGAAATAGGTCAAATACTTGGATATGGGTTTGGTCTTTGTATGTTTGTTTTCTTTAATGTGGCTGCTTTATACCAAAGTGTAAAAAAATGCCATAGGTTTTGGACATTTATAATAATAGCAAATATAATAGCAGGGATTCTAATTACCCCTTTAATTTATACAATAATCATTCCAATTGTCTATATGATTAAAAGTAGCAAGACACTTATTAAAAAAAATAAGAAGATAAATATAAAAAATATTTTTAAAAAATTAAATCCTCTAAAATTTATTTAATTGTTTGAGATTTATTAATAATTTTATTTTTTCCTCAATCATTTCCCTAATATGAGAAGCTTATTCTTTACCATACCTGCCCTAAAGTAAATAACAGGGCTTGATTATTTACACTACGCTGATTTCCATATATAAAAACATTTCCTCCAAAAGTTAAATTCATATTCTTATATTCTTTAGACGGTATCCCTTCAATTCTTGAATCATTATAACATCCTCTACCTATCAAACTAACTAAACCAGTAAATAGAATAGCTCTTCAAATATTTTTAATCTTATCTACTAAACTCATGGTTTTTTTAACCACTTTACTCCTAAATAACATAAAGGAGTATCTGCTAAAGCGAAGAATATCTTAAACAGCCAATAAGGTATTATCAAGCTTATAATAAACAGAACATTAAACTTAGGAGTTAAATTGTAAAATGCAATGAACATAAATATTACTGTGTCGATAAACTGGCTGATAGCAGTGCTTAGATTATTTCTTAGCCAAAGATATTTTCCATGGGTCTTTTTTTTCCAAAAATGAAAGCTCCATACATCATGAAACTGGCTTAAAACAAAAGCTATTACACTTGCAATTGTCATCCTTAAACTGCTTCCAAACACAAAAGCAAAATGTTCCTGCCCTCCCCATGTTTCATTAGCAGGCAGATTAATAGAAAAATACATCATAACTAAAGTAAATACTAAAACAGCAATTGATATCAATACAAACTCAGTTGCTTTTTTCTTTCCATGAACTTCAGAAATAATATCAGTAATTAAAAATAAAAGCGGAACAAAGAATATACCTACAGAAACACGAACACCAAATAAAGAAGTAATTTTAGTTCCTAAAGTATTGGCTAATACCAAGGCAACAACAAAAAATCCTAATAATAAATCTGTTTTTAATTCAATTGACTTCAACTAAATCCCCCATAAACCAAAAACTAGAAGTTATATAAAAAGCTATTTCTTAAATTCCATCAAAGAAGTCAATTTTTTCTCAAGAACTCTGCCTGTCTCTGTTTTAATCTTGAAGTTTAAAGTATTGAAATTCTGAGTTAAGTAAGTTATATTCCATACCTGCCCAACATCAATCTTCTGTAGTATTGCGATTATCTTGGTTGGCTTTTCAGTTGCATATTCTTCTTCTTGCAGTCCTTGTGCAATAGAGATAGCATCTCCTATATCTAATTTAATATCATTCAAATCTAATTTTTCAACTTTCTTCTCTTTTTTCTTAAAAACCTCTTCATCTGGCTCTATTTTTATCTTGCTTCCAACATCAAAAGAAGTTAATTTGTCTTTTTTATTATCATAATAGCCAATCTTCCAATTTACATCAATATTTTCAATTACATAAAATCCATAACTAAGGTAGGTATTTGGATTTTTCTTTTTCCAATTCTTGAATTCAGAACTTTTTTCCAAAACCTTTAAAGCATCCTTAAATAAAATCATTAATCAAGAAATTAAACTCAATCTTTATATAGTTTTTCCTTATTATAAGACAATATGTTACTACCAAACGAACTCAAAAAGCTATTAGAAAAACAGCATTACAGTTTTATAGGAAACCATTCTGCAGTAAAAATATGCTCTTGGACAAAAAAATCTTTGCTAGACCAAGATTTTTGCTATAAACAAAAATTCTATGGGATTAAATCTCATCAATGCTGCCAAATGTCAACAACTATTGGATTTTGTCAAAATAGATGCATATTTTGCTGGAGGCCGATAGAATATACGATAGGGACATCAATAAAAAATGAAGATAATCCAAAAGAAATAATAAATAATGCAGTAAAAGCACAAAGAAAGCAGATTTCAGGAATAAAAGGTAATAAATTAGTAAATCTAGAAAAATTTAAACAAGCTCAAGATCCAAAACATTTTGCAATTTCTTTGTCAGGAGAACCATTTATTTACAAAAATCTAGGAAAATTGATAGAATTTCTTCATAAACAGAAAAAAACAACATTTGTAGTAACAAATGGGTTGCTGCCAAACAGGCTTAAAGCTCTTAAACCATTGCCAACACAGCTTTATCTTTCATTAGATGTTCCTAATAAAGAAATTTTCAATAAAGTAGACAGGCCAAGAATAAAAAATGCATGGGAAAAATTAAACAAATCATTGGAAATTCTAAAAAATCTTAAAACAAGAACAGTTCTAAGGATAACTTTAATCAAAAATCTAAACATGGTCCATCCAGAACAATATGCAGAATTAATAAAAAAATCAGATCCTTTTGCAGTTGAAGTAAAAGCATATATGTTTGTAGGCTATTCTCAGCAAAGATTAGATATAAAGGATATGCCAACACATCCAGAGGTTAAAAAATTCTCAAGTCAAATTCTTAAATATCTTAAAGATTACAAATTAGTAAATGAAAAAAAAGAATCAAGAGTTGTTTTGTTGGCAAAAAACAAGAATACTAAAATTTAGCTTCTTCAGGAGAAGTTCCTTCTTTACCCTTGCCGCTTGAAAATCTAAATCCTCCGTCATAAATCAGCATACTATAAGGGATGCCATGCTTTTTTTCCAATGCAGTGTAAACTTCTTGGCTTCCTACTTTTATTCTTAAATTTTCTCTGAAATAATCGCTTGCAGCCAGGCTATAAAGCCTTTTGCTGGTATCAGAAGTTATCTGGTCTGGATTTTCTATATTAGTTAGATTTATTATAAATGGTCCTTTTTCTCCAAACAAAAGAGCTTTGCTTACTCCTTCTCTAATCCTGTCTTTTTTAGATAACCAGCTTCTTATCAAACCCATTCTTTCTTCAAAAGTCAAAATAGCTCCAATATAATGATTATTAACTCTTCTAATCCTAACTTTTGCAATCTTATCTCTTAATTTAAAATCAAACCCTTCTTCATGGGTTTCTGCAGCATAACTAATCATAACAGCTAATCCATCATATATACTGTCAGCATATTCTCCTACATATCTTTTATCAAATAAACTTTCTACAGATATGCTGGCAGCCTCAACAATATTATTTATTCCTAAAACAACTATAGGCTTTGTCTCATCTAAATCCATAAGAGCATCTGCAAGTATTCCATTTTTTTTGATTACTTCAGCTTCATCTAATCTCATATTAGCTTCTTTTAGAGCTTCTTTCATCCTCTGCATAATGCCTCCTACACTTTTTGCAAGAGTTTCTTCATCAACTTCCATTCCTGCTTTTTCATAAAATGTCCTTAATCCTTTAATCGCTTTTTGAAATTGCTGATGAGCATTTGACCAATAATATTCAATTCCTTGCTTAACTTCTGTTAATTCATCACATGTTTTTTTATGATCTTTTTTTAACTCACCTAATTCTGTTTGAGCAAAAGTCAGATCTCCTTGAGTTGAAGCTAATTTTTCTTCTAGTCCAGCAATTGTTTGATTTCTTTTATCTGACTCAACTTCTAATCTTTCATTTTCAGCTTCTGCATCTGTAACTTTTGTTGCTAATTCAAATCTTTCTTCTTTATAGCCTCTTTCAATTGATATCATTCTTTCTGAAGAAGCAATTTCATTTTTTGTTGAATTTTGAATCAATCTTCTTAATCTAGCTGCTTCAGAATCTTTTTTTTCAATATCTTTTTCTAATTTAGAAATATATCTTTGTGATAAAACATATTTATTAAGAATATTATTGGCACTATTACAAACATTTGTAATTCCATCATAACACCTCTTTAAAAGAGCAATTATGCTTTCTAATGCACTATTTCCGCCCATTTTTTACTATTGATTAGAGAATAAGTATATAAAACCTTCTAAAATTCCGAGTCTGTCCCAAGTCGCCAATCGGCAAGTGAGCTAGGATTCTTATCATAAGACAGCATCGTCAGCTGATATAATTATTTTGATAGTAGTCTCAGCTGAGCGAACGAGACTTGGGACAGATCCTAAAATAAATTTTTATTTTATCTCAATAACTTTTCCTTTATATCCAGGATTAATTATTAATGTTTTTCCAATCTTGTCCTTTTTATTAGCGTTTTCATGCAAATGCCCGCATATAACTAAATCAGGTTTTACTTCAGAGATAAAATTTCTTATTGATTTGTTTCCAACAGGATTCTTCCCTATTTTATCAACATTTGTGTTATAAGGAGGGGCATGTGTTACTAATATAATTTTATGTCCTGCTCTTTCTTTAATTATCTTTTTAAATACTTTTGAAATTTTCTCAAAATTTTTGTCAACCTTAGAAAAACCTCCTCCTCCATAACCTAAAACAGTAAAATTTGCTCCGCTAAAACCAGCTTTATGGATATTTATGCAATTATTAAAAGGCTTGCAGGCTTTTTCAATCTCTTCTTCGCTTTCATGGTTTCCATGGATTACCAAAAACGGCTTCTTGATCTTGCTAACCATCTCTACTAATTTATTCAATTTATCTCCAAAAACAGAAATATCTCCTGCACAAATAACTACATTAATATCATCTTTCTTAGCTCTTTCAATTAATTTTTTTAAAGACTCAGTATTTCCATGCGAATCAACAAAAGCCAATATTTTCATAATAAGACCAAACTTACTAATTATATATAAATATTCCCTAACTTTTATAAACAAATTATATGTATATCTGCATATTAGAAAAACAGCTTAGATTATTATTGTGGCATAGCAGCAGGTTCTTCACTTTTTTGTTCAGGAATTGTTTTAGGAGATATTTCTCCACCAATAGCTTTACCATTAGGAGGTATAAAAACAGCAGCAGCTAAGACAGTTGTCCACAGCCCATTTTTGTCTCCTAATGCAGATTGTGAGATGCTGCTTGTCCTGACGATCTTTTCACTCATTTTATAGATTTCTTTTCTTTCATCATAAGCCTTATCAGGATCAAATTCAATTCCTAAAGTAGATGCAAGCATAGAAGCAGCCAGATCTTCAGCATATTCTCCAGCTTTTTTTTCAGTCATTCCAAAAGCATGATGCTCGCTTAGATAACCATAATTTTCTCCTTCAGGAGGAATAGCTAAACCAATTGAAGAGGATACTAATCTGTTTGGTTCATTTGTCTCAGCTCTTGCCATTACAACAAAAGTGATCTGCCCTGGTTTAAGCTCTGCAGCGCCTTTTTCTCTGGAAATTATCCTGCATCCGGGAGGAAATATAGAAGAAACATTTACAAGATTTAATTGAGCAATTCCAGCATTTCTTAAAGCCAACTCAAATGACTGTAGCTTATCTTTATGTCTTCCTACTCCTTTTGTAAAAAATACTTTTTGTGGGATCATTGAATTAAAAATAATTTTTATTTTATTTATAAATTTTTTTATTTTTTATCTAAAAAATTAATCTCAATAACCAAATAACAGCGCCAGCTGTTAATGGCATAGAAATATTATCATTTACACTTATTCCGCTGAACTTCAAATTTATACCTTCAGCAATCATTGCTGCAATGCTTGCAAATACAGCTTCAACAGGACTTATAAATATCAGGGCCCCTAAGAATGCAGCAATTCCTCCTGCTAATGTTCCTTCTAAAAATTTCTTATCACTTAAAGGATGTTTTATCTTTCCATAATATTGCCCGACTAACGGAGCAATAGAATCCCCTAATGCCATAATTATTATAGAAGCCATTGCAATATCTTTATCAAATAAAACCAAGACTAATAATACACTCAAAACATAAAAAAAACTTCCTTTTCCAGGAAAAACCTTCATATCTTCTGGCCTTTCAAAATGTTTTAATAGGAAATTAATTATAGGAACATTATACTTCAGGCTAAGAAGACATCCTAGTCCTCCGACTATTAATAGAATAATAAGGAATAAGGGAGTTATTATATTAAAATAAATCAAACTGACAAAAATCATACCATTTACAATGTGGAATATCCTTCTTTTTGTTTCTGGTTTAATCTTTTTCATTTTTCTTATTATTTATTTTGTCCAAGCTTCTTGCAGATATTAATCCTAGTAATAAAAATAAAAATGCAACAATTATATTTAAGATATCCCATGAACCATTTAGAAATATATTTCTAATAGGAATACTCAAAGCACCAATAACTAATCCAAGCAGAATATAAAGTGTCTTGCATCTGTCTTTTCTAAACAGAAAAGAGACAATTCTTGAAATAGCAAACATTCCTAATAATGCTCCAATGCCAAATACTATAAAAATTAAAATATTGTCTAAAAGATTATGCAGAACATTGAGCATGAATTCATACAGCCCTAATATCAACAATATAAAAGCTCCAGAAATGCCAGGCAAAAACATGGCGCTAATCGCTAAAAAGCCCCCTAAAAAAACATAAGGCAGATTAGGGACAATATCAACAGGAATTAAGAAAGCAAATGAAATTCCGGTTAACAGACCAATTAAACCAAATAATCTGTTCTTTTTATGATGTGTTTCAATCTTATCATAGATAGATTTAGAAGAAGCTAAAATCAATCCAATAAAGAATGAAATAGTATACATAAAATAATTTTCAAGCAAAAAAATAACAATCTTTGATCCAAGAAATATAGCTGTAAATATGCCTGCTGCTAAAATTATCAAAAATCCTAAATCTAATCTTTTTATATCCTCTAAAAAATATTTTTTATCTTTCCTAAATATGTAATTAAAAAAATCAATTACTAATTGAGGAGAAAAGCCCTTCACAGCATTGATTAAACGCGAGTAAATCCCAGTGATAAATGCTATTGTGCCTCCTGAAATCCCTGGTATAACATCACATATACCCATTAATATGCCTTTTAAGAAAATACTAATGCTCTGCTTCATGTTTATTTTAAAGAACAATAACCTATTTATAATTTTTACTGCAGTTCTTTCATTGCATCATCAACAGAAGAATCCTCAAAGATTATCTTTTTAATAGCAGCAGCCATTTTTAATGGAGTTTCATGCTGCCATATTTCTCTTCCAATAGCCATTCCTGAACAGCCTGTATCTATAATATCTTTTGCTCGTTCTAAAAAATTCCTGTCAGGCAGTTTAGGCCCTCCTGCAGCCATTACTTTGGCATTTCCAGCGCATCTCACAACCCATCTAAATTCTTCTTTTTTGTCGTTATATTTTATCTTAAGTATATCAGCTCCTAATTCCAAGCCTACTCTTGCACTATACGCAAGTATAGAAGTGCTCAATTCATTTGCAACAAATCTTCCCCTAGGATACATCCATGCAATAACAGGCAAGCCAAAATCATGGGCTTCTTCCTGGATTTTGCTGAATTCCTTAAAGATTTCTGGTTCTAAAGGGCTGCCTACAAAAATAGTATATCCAATAGCATCAGCTCCTAGATCAACAGCTTTTTTAACAGAACACAATTGCTTTGCAATAGGAAATATTCTTGGAATATTTGTTTTGCCGTTTAATTTGACAACCAAAGGAACTTTTTTAATATAATTTTCATGATATTTTTCTGCAATTCCTTTTTGCAGAATAACTCCATTAAATCCTCCATGAGTAGCTATATGCAGTAAATAATTAGGATCAATATTATGAATATCGAAATCAATAGGGCCATGCTCAAGACCTTGGTCATATGCTAAGAATAATGCTTTTTCATCTTTTAATAACTTTTCAATTCTTACTTTTTTCAATCTGCCACCTCTTTTTTAAAAAATAAAAAAAAGAAATTTATTTTTCAGCAAGTACATAAACTGCTTTTATTGCAACTATGATTGCTGCAGGCGCTACAAAAGTTATAACATTTCCCCACATTACACCTAATGTAGTGTGCAGACTTGCTAATGTTAATGCAGTCATTCCAAATGAAATCAGCAATACCAATGCTGCAACCAAGAATTCAGTTATTTCTTTTGCTTTAATATTAACCCATCCAACTATCACTCCTAAGATCACTAAAACCCATGTAGAAGGATCTCCTCTTATTTGAGGTATTAAAGCAACTATAATTGCAACTACAATACCTGCTATAAAAGCATAATGTCCAATTTTTTGACGATCAGCTGCTAATGCCTTTTTTGCCATTACAATTCACCTCTTTTTTTAAAATAATAATAGGTATATGCCCCCTCTTCTATTTAAATTGTTCGTTAAAAAAAATAAAAAAATAAAAAATTTACTCTGCAGCAAATCTATAAACTGCTCTTAAAGCAACTACTAAAGCTGCTGGCCCAACCAATAATGCGATAAAGCTTACAGCTGAATTCAACACACTTCCTAAATATGGGATCAATGTGTTTATTACACCTAAGTTTGCAAAACTAAAAGCAAACAAAGCCAAAGCTGCAATTAAGAATGGTTGAACTTCTGAAGCAGTTATATTCACAAAACCAATCACTAATCCTAAAATTACTATTATTAAAGCAATCCAAGGATTAACTGCCCAAGTTGCACCAGCACCAGCACCGATTCCTGCTATAATTGCTAGTACTACACCAATTAAAAAAGCCCATTTTCCTATTGCTTCTGCCATTCTATTCTACCTCCTTCTAGTCTTATTTAATTTAGATTTTAACTCCCTTTATCCTTGTTTTATCATTTATATTATATATAATTTAGTTACTATTAAAAAGTAGAAATCAGCTTATATCATCTAAAATATCATGTGCATCTAAAACATTCAAATGTTCTTTTATTTTATTCCATTCTTTACCAGCTTTTATCTGAAACATTGTTAATAAATAAGTTTTTTCTTTATTGCTTACTCTGGCTAATTTATCAGCCAATATCAAACCATAAGGATAACCAGGAAAAACAGCATCATTTGAATTTTTACTTAGCAAACCAACAACTTCTTTAATCTTTTCTTCTTGTCCATTATACTGTTCAAAATTAAATATATAATTGCTTTTTTTATTTAATTTAACAAAACTAATCCTTGCCTGATAATTTGGATCATTTAACTCAACAATAGGATAATAATACCACATATCTTCAGTTCCTAATTTATTCAATTCTGATACAAAGCATCCGCCTTGATCTGAAAATATTCTATTTGTTTTTGCCAATGCATTAACAATAATTCCCTTTCCTGCAGCTTTATCATATAATCTCTGCATAAACTCTTTCTCATTTGTAACGCAGCATCTTAAGCTTCCATCCAAGACAATTATATCTCCATGCGAAAGTTCATCAACTATCTCTTTTGCAAAAGAAATCTCACTAAATCTTCTGCATATACCTCCAATTTTGCTGATATCGGCTCTTTGCTGGCCGTTCATTATTGTTTTGTCCATAGAATCAAATACTAAATTATCTAGAATAATATCTCCAAAAACCTCTGTTTTATATTGCAGCTTAGAATCTTCAATAAATGAATGGATTAAAAAATAAAATTCTTTTTTAATTGATTTAATCTTCTTATTATTTTCAAAAATAATTCCTCCAATTCTTATAAATTGCAGGGAAAAATTAACTGCTTTTAAAATCTCAGCATTTCCGCCGTCAATAAATAGTATTTTATTATTGGAATCATTCTTTTCAATTTTATTAAAATTATCTTTAGAAATAGGAATTGTTTTTCCTTGTTCAATTAAAATATTTTTGCATTCTTTAGATACTATTTCATTAATCTTTGAAACAATTTTATTATACATAATTTTCTAAATCATTTCTTATTTAATAAATATTTATATAGTGAAGAGAATACTATAAAAAGAATGTATGATATAATTATAATAGGAGCAGGTCCTGCAGGTTTAGCAGCTGCAAGAGAACTAAAAAAAGCAAATATTAATTTTCTTATTATTGATTCAAAAAAAGAGATAGGATTGCCATTAAGATGTGGAGAAGGAATCAGAGAAAAAGAATTTATAGAATTCTTTAAGCATAAAAATTATTATTTTGTTAAAAATACAATCAATATTCATGAAATATATTATAAAGATTTGACAAGAACTTTCAAAGAGAATTTTTTAGAACTTGACCGTGCAGAATTTGAAAAATGGTTAGCAAAACCAATAAAAAACCATTTAAGACTATCAACAACCTGTCAAGATTTAAAAATAAAAGAAAATCTAATAGAAATCAAAATAAACAAAGAAATTCTGACTGCAAAATTAGCAATATTAGCTTATGGCTGTAATTTCAATATTCAGAAAAAACTAAATCTTGTTAAAAAACAGCCAAATATGGTTTTAGGTTATGGAGGAATCTTCAAAAATCACAATTTTGAAGAAAATAAATTCTATTATTTTTTTGACCCAAAACATTTAGGTTATTTGTGGGCGTTTCCAAAAGATAAAAAAACAGCAAACATTGGATTTGGAGCATTTAATACAAATAAAAATACAAAAAAAATTTTCAAAAAACTTCTCAAAAGATACAAAATAAATGCCAAACAACTTTCAGAATATGCAGGAATTGTCCCTTGTTCAGGTCCAATCAAAAAAACCTATGCAGATAGATTATTGATTTGTGGAAATGCAGCTGGTCAGGTCCATGCTTTCTCAGGAGAAGGTATTTATTATGGGCTTGTTTCAGGGAAATTGGCAGCAAAAACAGCAGTAAAAGCAGTTAAACAAAATATATTCAATGATAACTTTCTAAAACAATATGAAAAAGAATGGAAAAAGAAAATTGGAAAAAACATGAAAGCAGGAATAATAGCCTCTGAATTATTATATCTGGCCTTTAAGAATAAAGAAATTAAAAGTTTATTTAAACAGCCAACAGAAAAAGAATTAAGAGAGATGATGTTATATGGCATTGTTCCTCTAAGAGCAAGATTTGTATGGAAACTTGCAAAAATTTTTAATCTGTTAGAAAAAAAAGAACTGCCTCTAATAGTAAAGATTATATATAATATCTATAAATTAATTAAAAAAGATGAAAAAAGTAAGGTTCCCAAAGGATGAAGCAGTTCATTCAAAAGGTTCAGAATGGTGGTACTTTAATGGTTATTTAAAATCAGAAGATAATAAAGAATATAGTTTGATGGCTTCTTTTTTTAAGATGGATATGATGAAAAATAGGCCTAAATTTTTTTTATTGCCAATAAAAGTTGGATATTTGATCCATGGCCATATTTTAGATATCAAAAAAAAGAAATTTTATCCCTTTTACAAACATTTCATACAAAAGCCTCATGAAAAATTTACAGAAAAAAAATTCCTTTGCAACCATTATAGATTAGCTAGTCTCAAAGAATTCACAAAAGGCATATATCATCTTTATATTAAAAATAAAAAATATGTTTTAGATCTTATTATAAAAGCAGAAAAACCTCCTGTATTGCATGGAAAAAAAGGTCTGATTGATATAGGTAAAGGCTATTCCTATTATTATTCTTTTACAGACATGTCAATTAGAGGAACATTAAAAATAGGAGATAAAATTAAACAGGTTGAAGGTATTGCATGGATGGATCATCAGTGGGGGAATTTTGATCTTCATGATAAACAATGGGATTGGTTATCTATTAAACTAAAAAATGATATTGATATTATGGCTTTCAAAATTCTGGACAAAATTACCCAAGAAGTAATGTTGTATACAAGCTTGATTGATAAAAATGGAAAATCAAAAATAATCAAAGATGCAAAGCTTAAATCAACTAAAAACTGGAAAAGCAGAAAAACAGGAATAATCTATCCTCTATATTGGAATCTAAAGATTCCTTCTAAAAAAATAAATTTAACAATAAAGCCGGTGTTTAATGAACAAGAAATGCATGACGGTATTTTGAAATATTGGGAAGGCTGCTGCAAAGTAACCGGGACATTTAATAAAAAAAGAACAAAAGGCAGGGCTTATATCGAATTAGTAGGCCATGAAAGGCTTAAATCCAAACTTTTTTAAATAACTCTAGACTTTCTCAAAATTTATGTATCAATTAATTATCTGTGAAAAACCTAATGCAGCAAAAAAAATAGCAGAAGCTCTCGCCGACAAAAAACCAATTAAAAAAACAACAAGAGAAAAAGTTCCTTATTATGAACTAGCTCATGAAGGAAAAAAGATAATTGTTTCATGTGCAGTAGGTCATCTTTATGGATTAAAACAAAAAGCAGGAACTAAATCTCAATATCCTGTCTTTGATATTGAATGGGCGCCTACAGGAGAAATAACCAAAAAAGCAGCATTCTCAAATAAATATTTGAGAAATATCAAGAGACTTGCAAAAGATGCAGATGAATTTATTATAGCAACAGACTATGATATTGAAGGAGAAGTTATTGGATTGAACATAATAAAATATGCATGCAAGCAAAAAGATGCAAAAAGAATGAAGTTTTCTACATTAACAAGAGATGATTTAATCAAAGCATATGATAAAAGAACTCCCCATCTTGACTGGCCTCAGGCTCATGCAGGAGAAACAAGACATAAGATGGATTGGTATTTTGGAATTAACCTGTCAAGAGCTTTGACTCATTCAATAAAAGAAGCAGGAGCATTCAAATTAATGTCAACCGGCCGTGTCCAAGGTCCTGCATTAAAATTAGTTGTAGACAAGGAAAAGGAAATCAAGGCCTTTAAGCCAGATCCTTACTGGGAAATACAACTAAAAGGAGAAATTAACAAAGGAGATATAATTGCCTTGCATGAATTAGGTAAAATCTTTGATTCAAAAAAAGCACAGGAAATATTTGATAAAATACATAAAGAGAAGACAGCAAAAGTAATAAATGTCGAGAAAAAAAGATTCAATGCAAATCCTCCAGTTCCTTTTGATTTGACTTCTTTGCAGATTGAAGCTCATAAATGTCTATATATATCCCCAAAAAATACATTATCAACAGCACAAGAACTTTATACAGGAGGATATATCTCTTATCCAAGAACATCCAGCCAGCAGTTGCCAAAGGAAATTGGATATAAAAAAATATTAACATTGCTGTCAAAACAAGCATCTTATAAAAATGAAACAGATTTTTTATTGAAAAAATCAAAACTAATGCCAAATAACGGCAAAAAAACAGATCCAGCTCATCCTGCTATTTATCCTACAGGAATTCCTCCTAAATTTAAATCAGATTATGAAAAAAAATTATATGATCTAATTGTAAGAAGATTTTTTGCAGTATTTGGAGATCCCGCAGTAAGAGAAACAATGACTGTAAATCTTGACTGTAATAAAGAAAATTTTATTACAAAAGGAACAACAACCATAGAGAAAGGATGGTTTGAATTATATGGAAAACATGTCAAACTAAAAGAAGAAGAACTGCCTAAAATAAACAAAGGAGATATTTGCAATATAAAAAAATTAGAAAAATTAGATAAAGAAACAACTCCTCCTAAAAGATATACAGAAGCTTCTTTAATCAAAGCTTTAGAAAAAGAGAATCTTGGAACAAAAGCAACTAGGGCTTCTATAATAGAAACATTATTTGATAGAGGATTTATAGATGGAAAAGCAATTGAAGCAACTGAGATGGGAATAAGAACAGAAGAAACATTAGAAAAACATTCTCCTAAGATTGTTGAACCAACTTTAACAAGACATTTTGAAGAAGATATGGAAAAGATAAGAGAAGGAAAAAAGGAGCCTAAAACAGTTTTAGAAGAATCTAAAAAAGCAGTGACAGAAATAACAGATGAATTTGACAAACATCTAAAAGAAATTGGTGAAGAACTGCTAAAAGCAGAAAGAGAAACAAGAAATGTTATGACTTATGTAGGAAAATGCCCTGTCTGCAAAGATGGAGAGCTTCATATAAGAAAAGGAAAGTTTGGGCATTTCATTGCCTGCAATAAATATCCTGACTGCAAGACAATATTTTCTATTCCTCAAGTAAAAGTTAGGCCCACAAAAGAGATCTGCGAAACCTGCGGAATGCCAAAAGTTCAAATCATAAAGAAAAGAAAAGGCCCTCAGATAATCTGCATTAATCCAAAATGCCCTTCAAAATTAGAAGACTATGACGAAGAGCAGAAAAAAGAGATGGAAGAGATTGATAAAGGCAAGATAGAAAAAGAATGCCCTAAATGCGGCAAGCCTTTAGTTCTTAGAAAATCAATATATGGGGCATTTTTAGGATGTTCTGGCTATCCAAAATGCAGATACACAGAAAAACTCCAGGATGATACACCATTAAAAGAGGATTTTGAAAAAACTAAGAAAAAGAGATAGATTTAACCTTCTCTTTAACATACTTATTTTTAATTAATTCTTTAACTAACTTATCAGCATCACAAAATTCCCTTTTAACTTTTGCAAATATCTTTCCTTTTTTAGCAAATGTTTTTCCTTTATATCGTTTTTTAAAATTTTCAACATATTCTTTTAATTTTAAAGGAGGCCCTTGCTTTTCAACATATTCTGATAAAGGTTTTTTATCAACAATAAACCAAAACAAAGTTTTTTTTGCTTTGTCCCATCTCCATCCTTTTTCATATACTTTAAATTCTTTTTTATTCAATTCTTTTTCAATAAATTCAATTGATTTCAATAATTTGCTTCCGACAACATCTTCTTTTCCAGGCAAAGCAGCTATATCTAATAAAATTAATTTATCTTTTCCAGCTCTTTCTTTTATTTCATCAATACTAATCTCTTTAATTTCAAAAAATTCTTTTACAGGTCTTTTCAAAAATTCTTTACAGATACAGATAAATTCATCAAATTTTTCATGACTGACAGCTGCAGCAGCATTTCTATCCTTCTGCACTGGATCAATAATAACCAAAGGAGAATAAATCTTAGATAAGTTTAATTTGTCTAATATCTCTTTCTTATTTCTATAATATTTTTCAACATCAATAAATACTTTATCTTTCCATTTAGAAGCATTCTTTACTAAATTCAAAAATCCACCATAATAAATAGTCAAAATCTCACAGATATATCCAGAAAACCCTTTGATATAACTTTCAGCTCCATAAATTCCTTGTGCTTTGCAGAATTGTTTTGTTAATCTGATATCATCAGCATATTTTTTATGCTTCTTAACCCATGCAGCATGCAATGGACTGACATCTGTTATATTTTTAGCATCAGAAGCATTTTTAATCTTCAAAATAGGAACAATCTCAAAAGTAAATCCCTCTTTTTTTATTTGAAAATAATCTCTGCTTCCATGCAGCCTTGAAATTTTCTTAAAAATTTTTTTTAAATGTTTTTCTAAAATATCAGAAAGCTGGTCACTTTTATCTTTATATTTTTGATAATTAAATCCAACAAAAACATCAGCATCATGAGCCTTGCTCAGCCAAGTTCCTTTTGCCCCGCTTCCGCCTAACTCAGCTTTTGCATCTTTAAGACCTTTACTAATTCTTTTTAGAAAATTATCTATCTTATTCTTAACTTCTTTTTCCTCTTCTTTACTTGGCTTGATATCTTTTAAAACCTCATTTAATATTTCCATACTAAAATAAAATTATTCATAGTATTTATAAGTTTCTAATTATCAATTAGCATAATATTTAAAAATAACTTCTAAACATTTTGAGCTATGCAAAGAAGAGTTGTAATAACTGGAATGGGTCCAATAACCTCTATAGGAATTGGCAAAGAAGAATTCTGGAAAAATTCATTAGAAGGAAGATCAGGAACAGAAAGAATCCCATTTGATTGGTTCAAAAAAAATCCAGGCAGATTCTATTCACATGTTTGCGCAACTGTTAAAGATTTTAATCCTAAAAATTATGGATTGAAAAGCAGATCTAAAACATTAGACAGGGCTTCTTTATTTGCATTAGCTGCAGCCTATCTTGCATTGCAGGACGCAGGAATAGATTTTACAGCACAAAACAACAAAGCAGAAATAAAAGGTCTTGATCTTGATCAAGGCTGCGTTATAGTCTCAACAGGAATTGGAGGCTTTAATACAGTAACAGAAGAGCACGAGCATTATACCTTAGAAAAAAAACTTAACCCATTTACTGTTTCTAAACTAATGCCAAATGCACCTTCTGATAATATATCAATTATGTATAGGATACGCGGAGAATCTAAGCCAGTTCCAACTGCTTGTGCAGCAGGAACAATGGGAATTGGAGAGGCTTTTAGATTAATATCTTCAGAAGAATATAGATGGATACTTGGAGGAGGAGTGGAATCCTGCTATGGACATGATGGGTATGGCTTTAAGGGATTTGATGCAATAGCTATGGATGGAAATAGGGCATTATCAACTGCTTATAATGATAGGCCTGAATCAGCATCAAGACCATTTGAAAAGAATAGAGATGGTTTTATTCTTGCAGAAGGCGGAGCAGTATTATTTGTTGAAGAGCTTGAACATGCTTTAGCAAGAGGAGCTGAAATTTATGCAGAAATTACAGCATATAAATCAAATTCTGATGCTCATAGTATAATGGGTTTAGACCCAGAAGCAAAACAATTGACAAAACTGATTAATGACTTATTGAAAAAGGCAGAACTAGATCCAAATGATATACAATATATTAATGCACATGCTACTTCAACACCTCCTAATGATAGAACAGAAACATTGGCGATTAAAAAAGCATTAGGCAACAATGCTTATAATTTAGTAATAGGCGGAACAAAATCAAGAGTAGGACATTCAATAGCAGGCTCAGGAGCGATTGAAATAGCAGAAACAGCTTTGGTGATACATAATGGAAAAATTCCTCCAACAATAAACTTTGAAGAAAAAGACCCAGACTGCGATTTAGATTATTCTCATAATAAAATAACAGAAAGGCCAATAGAAACCGCTCTAAAACTTACTTCTGGTTTTGGAGGGCATAATGCAGGTTTAGTAATCAAAAAATATAAACAATAAACGGCTTAGTAGAAAATCTCACCCTTTTGGGTCAGTGAGCGTTGAAAAGGCTCGTGAGACTGCTCAACTCTAGTGCAACATCATGCGAAGCCTGAAGGTTGCACGTAGCGAATGAGAGATTTTCTACAGAGCCACAATAAACACAAACTTAATAAATTAGATTCCAAAAATCGCATTTTTTTCTAAAATATAGGTTATAAACATTAACTTTCTTAACTAAATTTGATAAAACTTTTAATTGTTTTTTTCTGTCAATATAATTTTGATATCTCCAAGAAGTTTTTTTTATAAATTTAAAAGCATCTTTTTTGGAAAGCTTAACTAATTTATTCTTATTTGATTTTATTATTCGAAAACATGCTTTGAGCTCTGCTGATTTATTATCTTTGCAGATATTTTTTAATAATGTATTTTTTGGCACGCTCCAAATCTTGAACTTATTATTTACTTCTCTAACTAATGAACAATCATCATGAAGAATTATTCCTTTTTTGATAAAAGATTGGGAAATTGTTGATTTTCCACTATAACAAGGTCCAAAAAATAAATATCCTTTTTTGTTTTTTACTAATGAAGCAGCATGTAGTTCTGTTCCAGCATTTTTATTTAAAACAATACTAAATATTATTGGCAAAAGAAAATTTAAATGAGTAATTTCTTTTTTGTTTGTTATATATACCCCTTTACTTTTATTTTTGTTGATTTGAAGCTCATTATAATCATTAGTTATATCAAATTTAATTTTTAGTTCATTTGAAGTATTTTTACTAATATAATAACCAGTTCTTCTCTTAAGAATTCTTTGGTTTATAATATTTAATTCAAAAGCTGGTTTTGACTTCATTTTTTTGATAAATCCTTTGTAATATTGATTAATCTTTTTTAAAAAAGAATTAGATGGACAACTTATTCTGATGGGTAAATCTGAAACTTTAATTGTTAATTGTTCCATTTAAAACACCCTCTTTATGTTAGTCCTCTTTTATGTAGGATGGTTTATGTTTGCATGTTAAAGCTTCAATAGGGCAAAGCTTTAGATTACAATATTGCAGATATTTACATTTTATACATTTTTTCCATACATCCTTAAACTTAAGAGATCTTAACCATTTTAATTTTTTTGATTCATACCAAATTTTTTCAAGTGGTTTTTTTCTAATATTTCCAGCGTATAGAGT
>JAHWIB010000016.1 GCA_019322815.1 Candidatus Woesearchaeota archaeon
AGTTACGAAAAATTCAAAGAATTTTTTGAACTTCAAAAATCTTTGATTTTTGTAAGTTTTGGAAATTAGTTTTTAGCAGAAAGTTCTTTGAGTGTTTCTTCTAAAGTTTCTCTTACATTAACACCTGGAAATGATGGAAGCCCAATTAGTTCCAAAACCCTAAAAGGCTGTTCTCTTTCATTGCGTGTATTGCAAAGGTATATATCTATTCCTTTTTGATATAAATAATCATAAGCAAGAAGAACCTGTCCTATTGGACTGGAACTAATCAAACCAACATCTTTGAAATCAAGCACAGCTGCTTTTACTCCATTTTTTTCAGCTACTTCTTCAGCACAAGCAGCTAATTTCTCCATTAAATCTTTTCCTATATAAATAACAGCAATATCTTCTTTATATTCATGATAAGTATTTTTTAACATTTCTTTTTCTAATAAAATTTATTTTCCTTGAGAAAGTTCTTCTACTGTTTCTTCTATGCCACCTTTTACATGTATACCTTCAAGAACAGTGATTCCTGCTAATCTTAGTGCTTTATGAGGATACTCATCTTCCCCTTTCACATTACAAAGATAGATTTCTATATTATTCTCATCATAACATTTACCGCGAATAGCAGAGATATGCCCTAATATTGTAGAAACATTTGTACGAACATACTCAAAATCTAAGATAATTGCTTTTGAGCCTCTGCTAATTACTTCTTCAGCACAACCCATTATTTTTTCTGTTAAATCATAATCTCCTAGATGGATAATGCCTATATCTCCTTCATATTCAATATAAGTTTGTTCTCCTTCCATTTTTAGTGTAAAAATTTAAGTTTTATAAAAAGTTTCTCGTCAAAAACAGAATTTATAAGCCCATTGCTTTGTCTATATCAAAAGCAATTTCTTTCAAATTAATGCATGTTCTTTTAATATCTCTATGAAGCTCGTCTATCAAAGAGGCCAGATTATCTACTCTTAACATATATCTGTTTTTGTGATGGATTACAATCCCAGCTTCCATCAGCTTATTGATATGGTGGATAACAGTTCCTCTGCTTAGATTTAATCTTTCAGCAATCTCATCAGAGGTTAATGGCTCTCTTTTTTTAGCAGATTTTAACAGTTCAATAAAGATTCTAAAGCAGGATTTATCCTTGTCTCTTAGATTAAATAATCCTAAAGAATCGCCAAACCACTGCAATTCATGATTTAAATCCCTTTCAATAGGTTTGCTTATTTTTACTATTGTTATCTTCTTTGATCTGATTAGCATACAATACAATATAAAATACTACTATATAAAGTTTCTCCGAAAAGTTTATATAGTAGTTGTTCATTCTAACTTAACATAGTTGATTTAAAGTAAACAAATATCAGGGAGGTGGATAAATGAAAAAGGATTTAAAGAAAAAAGAAAAAACAGAAGAACTTACTATCCTGCTTAAGAAGGTTCAGGCTGATTTTGAGAATTATAAAAAAAGAGTTGAAAAGGAAAAATCAGAATTTACACAGTTTGCTTCTCAAGAATTGATTAAGAAATTACTGCCTTTGTTAGACTCCTTTCAATTGGCATTATCTCATGATGGAAATCATGAAGAATTCAAAAAAGGAGTTGAATTGATATATTCTCAGTTATGGCAGACATTAGAATCAGAAGGGCTTAAGCAGATTGATGCTCTAGACAAGCCATTTGATCCTTTTTTTCATGAAGCTTTGATGCAGGAAGAATCAGAAAAGCCTGAAAATACAGTTATTGAAGAGCTTCAAAAAGGATTTATGCTGAAAGACAATGTTGTCAGGCCAACCAAGGTTAAGATCGCAAAGAAAAAAAAGGAGGAAAAAAAGTGAAAGAATCGATAACAAGGTCAACACCATTGTTTAAGGTTTTGAGATTAAGCAGCAGCTGCGAGAAATGCGGACACTGCTGCAAGCATGGAACAGGCTTTTTAGTTAAAGAAGACATTCCAAAGATTGCAAAGCATCAGGGAATAACAGAAAAAGAACTGATTGACCACTGCTTAGAGCCAGTAACTAAGTTTAACACAACATTATACAGGCCTGTTGCTGCAAAAAATGGAAAGCCATATGGTGTTTGTATTTTTTACAATACAGAAAAAGGATGCATAATCCATGATATTAAGCCCCTGCACTGCAGGATAGGAAACTGCAATGAATATGGAGAAGAGCTTTCAGTCTGGTTTGACCTGAATTATTTTGTCAATCCAGATGATCCGCAGTCAATAAGGGAATGGAGATTATATCTGGAATCAGGAGGAAAAAACATTCCAGGCGGAACATTGAAAGAACTGGTTCCAGATGAAAAAGTCTTGAAAAAAATATTAAGCTATGAGGTGCTAAGATGAAAGTTATATTATTAAAACAAGGAGTGCATACTGATTTGGGGTCTGGAGGAGATCCTAAAATTTTCAATAAAATCTCTGAAATCTGTGGAGCAGTTTCTCTATTGAAAGCAGAGGTTCCAGAAGAAAAAAATATTATTGTTGATACAGGAAACTTAGGTTATGAAGATGAGATATTGACTGCTTTGGAAAAAGAAGGAATAAAACCAGAAGACATTGATTATGTTGTTCTTACACATTCTCATGGAGATCATGTTTCAAATAATTATCTTTTTAAGAACGCAGTAAGGATAGCAGGAATTTCAATATCATACCCTGATAAAAGCTTGGTTGCATATAATGATGCAGATTTTATTGAGATTCCAGGAATTCAGAGAATAAAAACTCCAGGACATTTGCCTAAACATATCTCAATCATTGTAAAAAGCAAAGGCAAGACTTACGTTATCGCAGGAGATGCAATTCAAGAAGATTATATCAAACAGGGATTATTTGGAGTCCCGCCAAATCAAGACTATATCGATAGTGCTAAAAAGATTGTTGATATAGCTGATGTAATTATTCCAGGACATGGAAGAATCATCCAAGGAGATGATTTAGAAGAGCTAAAAAAAGCTGTTCATAAAATGGAGGTTAAATAAAATGGAAATAAGAAAAGCAACACAAGAAGATTTTGAGGAATTGATTTCTTTATTAAAGGAGGCATTTCCAGTGCATGTAGTTTTTACAAGAAGTGATAAAGAGATTTTAGAATATTTGGAAAACTTTGAAGGAGAAGGATTATTGGCAGTTGAAGATGATAAGATAATAGGAGGACTAGGAATTTCAAGAAAGCAGTATGGACATATAGTAGCATTCTTTAAACATATATTTGCAAAAGATAATGATAAAGAAGTGATTAAGGCTTTGGTTAAAGAAGCTGAAAAGATAGCAGATGCTGCAAAGATTGAACTGCATATTGCAGAAGGAGAAAAGATTGATCATACTTTTTATGAAGAGCTTGGTTATGAGGTTGAAGGAAAATTAAAATCTCATTACAGACAAGGAGAAATTTGTTATATTTTAGGAAAAGAGGTGCAGTAAAATGGCTGAAGGAAAAAAAATAAATTTAGGAATAAATGATGGGCAGGAATTTTTTGCGCATGAAGTATCTCTGAACTTCAATCCAACACAATTTATCTTTGATTTCAAGTGTGTTACACCAAGAGTTGATCCAAGGAGCAAAGATACTCCTTACTTGTCAATAAAGCACAATATTGTGATGGTTGATGCGCATCATGCAAAAAAGATCCATGAATTATTGGGGAAAGTGATCAATGATTATGAAAAAAAGCTTGGCAAGATTGAAATGCCAAAAGCTTTGAAAAAAGCGCAGAAAGATTCAAAAAAATCAAAAGATGATAAAACAACAAAAGAGGCAGCTCCTAATTATTTAGGTTAAAAATATTTTTTGGAGGCGAATTAAAATGGCAAAAGAAGAAACAAAAGCACAACCAGGAAAAACAATTGGAATTGATCTCGGAACTACATTTTCAGCTGTAGCTGTGATGGAGGCTGGAAAATCCACGATAATTCCAAATGCAGAAGGAGACAGGACAACTCCGTCTGTCGTTACATTAAAAGACGGAGATAGGTTAATAGGAAAAGTTGCTAAGAACCAGGCAATTGTTAATCCAGAACACACAGTTAGAAGCATAAAAAGACTGATGGGAAGTGATGAAAAGATAACAATCGATGGAAAAGATTATACCCCTCAGGAAGTCTCTGCAATGGTTCTTCAGAAGCTGAAGGCAGATGCAGAAGCTTATTTAGGAGGAAAAGTTTCTAATGCAGTTATTACTGTTCCAGCTTATTTTGAAGATGCACAAAGACAGGCAACAAAGGATGCAGGAAAGATTGCAGGATTAAATGTTTTAAGAATTATCAACGAGCCTACAGCAGCTTCACTTGCTTACGGCCTTGACAAGAAAAAAGACGAGACAGTGTTGGTATTTGATTTTGGAGGAGGAACATTCGATGTTTCTGTCCTTGAACTGTCTGAAGGAGTCTTTGAAGTAAAAGCAACATCTGGAAACAATCATCTTGGAGGAGATGACATTGATGAGTTATTGATTGACTGGATGGCTGACAAGTTTAAAAAAGAGCAGGGAATTGACTTGAGAGAAGACAAGGTTGCATTGCAGAGATTAAAAGATGCAGCAGAAAAAGCTAAGATTGAATTAAGCTCAGCGCAAAAGACAACTATCAATCTTCCATTTGTTACGCAGACAGATACAGGCCCTAAGCATCTGAATTATGATATGACAAGAGCAGAGTTTGAAAAATTGATTGAAGATATTCTTGAAAAATTAAAGAGGCCAACAGAGCAGGCATTGAAAGATGCAAAATTGTCAGAAGGAGAGCTGAAAGAAGTCATATTTGTAGGAGGTTCAACAAGAATCCCTGCAGTGCAGAGACTAGTCAAGGAATTGACAGGAAAAGACGGCAATAAATCAGTAAATCCAGATGAAGCAGTTGCATTAGGAGCAGCGATTCAGGCAGGAGTATTGGCAGGAGATGTCAAGGATGTATTATTATTGGATGTAACTCCTTTGACATTAGGCATCGAGACATTAGGAGGAGTAAGAACTCCTTTGATAGAGAGGAATACAACAATCCCTGCAAAGAAATCGCAGATATTTTCAACAGCAGCAGACAATCAGCCGGCAGTAACTATCCATGTTCTGCAGGGAGAAAGAGCAATGGCAACTGATAACAAATCATTAGGAAGATTTGACTTGGTTGGAATTCCTCCAGCTCCAAGAGGCATTCCTCAGATTGAAGTTACTTTTGACATTGATGCAAACGGCATTGTAAATGTTTCTGCAAAAGACTTAGGAACAGGCAAGCAGCAGCAGATTACAGTGACAGGCTCAACTAGATTAAATGAAGATGAAGTTGAAAAGATGAAAAAAGCAGCAGAATCTCATGCAGAAGAAGACAAGAAGAAAAAAGAAGAGATTGAGATTGTAAACAGAGCAGATTCATTGATTTACACAACAGAAAAATCAATGAAAGACATGGAAGGCAAGGTTGACAAGAAAAAATTAGATCCAATCAAGAAGCACATTGATGAACTGAAAGAATTGATGAAGCCAGAGAAAAAAGATATTAAGAAAATCAAGACAAAACTAGATGAAATTGAGAAGATTGCTTCAGAAGCAGCAACTGAATTGTACAAGAAAGCTGCAGAAGAGCAGGCAAAGAAGCAGAAAGCAGAAGGCAAAACAGCAAAGAAAGAAGAGAAAAAAAGCAAAGACGACAATGTAGTTGATGCTGAATACAAAGAGAAGAAATAATTTTTCTTCTTTATTTTATTTATAATGAATAAAGCGCAAGAACTAGCAAAGTATGAAACAGGATGGTGGAAAGCCCATCACAGAAAAGATATGCCTGCAGTAATAGAAAATATGACAAAAGAATATGAACTACAGTTTGATATTCCTTATGAAAGAGCTAGAGAGGCTGTTATGAAAAGAGCTGAAGCAACTAGAGAACATGATATTGCTGAAAAGTTTGAAGATGAAGGAAATCAGCCTGAAGCAGATAAACATTGGGCAACTGTTGAAGCATTATTAGCAGAACATTTTGTATTATTATATGAATGAAAATACAAAATTTAATAAAGAACAATTATATAGTATTCAAAAGGGGGTAAAGTTGATTAAAGCAATAATATTTGATTTTGATGGAGTTATCTTTAATACAGAGGATGCTGTGTTTAAGCTAATCAAGAAGCTCTGCAAGAAATACAAGTGTGATGTCAGAGATAAAAAAGATTTCCTAGGCCTTTATAATCAAAATTTCTATAAATCAATTGCAAAAAGAGGAGTAAAAGGAAAAAAGCTTGATAAGTTCAAAAAAGAGTGTGAGGATGAATTGAAGAATATTCATATGAGAATATTTCAGCAGATTCCGCCAATATTAAAAGAGCTAAGCAGGCATTTTTATCTTGCTGTTATCTCAAACAATTTCAAAAAAGTGATATCTGAAAATTTGATAAAAAAAGATCTGTTAGGAAGCTTCAGTGCAGTAGTTGGTGCAGATGTTATTGAAAACAAGATTGACAGGATAAATAAATGTGTCCATATCTTTGGGATCAAGCCTTCTGAAACGCTTTATGTAGGAGACACAACTGGCGATATAAAAGAAGCAAAACAATGCAAAGTAAAATCAATGGCAGTGACCTGGGGTTTCCATGGCAGAGCTGCTCTGAAAAAACAAAATCCTAATTATATTGTAAGCAAGCCAAATCAAATTCTCAAAGAGCTTGGTGTAAAGCCAGTTAAAAAGAAAAGATAAAATGCCAAACACAGTAATAATAACCTATTTTGTTCATGGAACAACAACTGATAATCAGGATGGAATAGCTACTGGCTGGAATCAGGGAGAATTGTCAGAATTAGGAAAAACGCAGTCAATCCAATTAAAAGAAAGAGTTAGACATGAAGAATATGATGTTGTTTTCTGCTCTGATCTAAAAAGAGCAGTTGATTCAGCTAAAATAACATTTGAGGAAAGAGAGATTCCAATAATAAAGGATAAAAGATTAAGAGAATGCAATTATGGAAACTTGAATGGAGCAGATTCACATGAAGTTGAATCAATTGAAGTTAAATCTATAAGACAGCAGTATCCAAATGGGGAGAGCTATAAAGAAGTTGAAAACAGGATGCGGAGATTTTTAAAATATCTCTTAGAAAAATATCCTGGAAAACATATTGCAATAGTTGCACATAAAGCTCCTCAGCTAGCATTAGAAGTTATAACCAATAAAAAAACCTGGCAGCAAGCTTTTGAACAAGACTGGAGAAAAAAAGAGCCAAAAGAATGGAAGCCAGGCTGGGTTTATATATTGAAAGAAGGAATGGTATAATGGTAAAAATACTAGCAATCTGCGGAAGCCCAAGAAAAGGAAACACTGAATTTATGCTGACTACACTGCTGAAAGCAGCTGCTGAAAAAGGAGCTGAAACAGAGATGATTTTGTTAAGAAAATACAATATCAAGCCTTGCACTGGATGTGATATCTGTTTTGGAACGCAGATGCCCTGCAAGATAAAAGATGATATGGATGATATCTATAATGATCTGCAGGAAGCAGATGTAATTGTTCTAGGCTCTCCAAATTATTTCAAGAATGTTTCATCCATAATGAAGGCATTTATGGACAGGACAAATGCAATTGTCAATCCGCCTAAATTAAAAGGAAAAAAAGCAGCAATTGTCTGTGTTGGAGGACAAACATTAGACAATACAAAATATTGTGAAAATGTTATGAAAGAATTCATAGAAGATCATGAAATGAAATTTATAGGCTCTGTTCTTGCAAGAGCAGAATCTCCAGGAGATTTAAACAACAACAAGATGATAATCAAAAAATTAAGAGAATTAGGAGAAAAGATAGCAAAATGAGCAAGATCCTGGCAGTTTCTGGAAGCCCAAGAAAAGGAAACACTGAATTTATGATGAATGCTGTTCTAGATGAAATAACAGATCATGAAAAAGAATTGATTTTATTAAGAAATAAAAATTTTGGTCATTGTATTGGCTGTTTAACATGTCATAACACAATAAAATGTATAATAGATGATGATATGCAGGAAATCAATAAAAAATTATCAGAATCTGATATCATTATTCTTGGAACACCAAATTATTTTGACAATGTTTCTGGATTAATGAAAGATTTTCTTGACAGAACACACCCTTTTTATAAATCAGAAGGACTAAAAGGAAAAAAATTATATTTATTAGCAGTTGGTGGAGGCTCTGAAGAAAATCATAAGCAGCCTATAGTTGATGTTATAGAAAGCTTTGCAGATCTTCAAAAATTAGATCTTATTGATAGTCTATGGATAAGAGCTTTGCAAAAAGATGAAGCTGAAAAACAAGAACAGGCAATAAACAAATTAAAAGAATTTGGACAAAAGATAAATTCATTGTAAAATGTCAGAAAAAATACTAAATATTTTGAAATTTTTGAATGAAATTGAAAAATTAAAATCAGTAACCAGGCATTCGTGGACTAGTTCTGGCAGACAGGAAAGTGTTCCTGAACATAGCTGGAGAATGGCTGTTTTTGCAATGGTTTTAGAGAAAGAATTTCCTGAAATTAATATGCAAAGAGTGATGGAATTATCTATTGTTCATGATTTTGGAGAGATCTATGATGGGGATATTCCTGCATTTAAACCAGATCCAAATAAGCTTGAAAGAGAAGAAAAGGCCATCAAAAAGTTAGTTCAATCTTTGCCTGCTGAAACTCAGAAAAAGATTATTGATTTATGGAAAGAATATAATGAATGCAAAACACCTGAATCTAAATTAGTTAAGGCTTTAGATAAATTAGAAACATTGATCCAGCATAATTCAGTAGATATTCCAACATGGGCAAAGATAGAAAAAGAATTCAACTTAACTTACGGCAAAGAATTCATGAATTTCCATAGTTTTATAAAGGAATTCCGAAAAATAGTTGATAAACAGACATCGGAAAAGATAAAAAATGAGTAAGCTTACGAGCAAAGCGAGTAAGGTTTAACATTTCGAAGAAAATGGGAAAAGATTATTACAAAATATTGGGCGTTGATAAAAACGCAACAAAGGAAGAGATCAAGAAAGCTTATAAGAAATTAGCTAAGAAATATCATCCTGATTTGAATAAAGATGACCCTAATGCAGCTGATAAATTCAAGGAAATAAATGAAGCAGCAGCTGTTTTGGCTGATGATGAAAAAAGAAGCCAGTATGACCAGTTTGGAACAGCAGAAGGATTCACAGGAGCAGGCGGAGGAGCTGGATTTAATTTTGAAGATATCTTCAGCCAGGGATTTGATTTTGATTCAATCTTTGACTCATTCTTTGGAGGAGGCTTGGGAGGAATCTTTGGCGGAAGGAGAAGAAAAAGAGGCTCAAGGCCAGGTGCTGATTTAAGATATGACATGGAAATCACATTAGAAGAAGCAGCAGATGGTACTAAGAAAACAATAAAGATTCCTCATGCAGTAAAATGCCCTGAATGCAAAGGAACAGGAGCAGAATCAGAAGATGATATTGTTGAATGCTCTGAATGTGATGGCTCTGGTTTTGTAAGAAGAACCCAAAGAACACCTTTTGGTTTGTTTTCAACACAATCTTCCTGCCCAAAATGCAGAGGCCAGGGAACTATAATAAAAGCAAAATGCCCTGAATGCAGCGGAAGAGGAAAAATCCAAAAAACATCTGAAATTGAATTAAAGATTCCAGCAGGTGCAGAGACAGGCACTAATCTAAGGATACAAGGAGCAGGAGAAGCAGGAGACAATGGAGCAGAGCCAGGAGATCTGTATGTTATAATTCATGTTAAAGATCATAAAATATTTGAAAGAGACGGCAATGATATTTACATAAAAATTCCTGTTTCTTTTACAACAGCTGCCTTAGGAGGCCAGATAGAAGTTCCTACATTGAAAAGCAAAGCAGCACTGAAGATTCCTGCAGGAACACAGACAGGAACAGTGTTCAGGATGAAAGGAAAAGGAATACATAGTCTGCATGGTTATGGAACAGGCTCTGAATTAGTTGAAGTAGAAGTGCAGATTCCTAAAAAATTATCTAAAAAGCAGAAAGATTTGCTGAAACAATTTGACAAGACATTGAACAAAGAAGGATTTTTGAAAGGTTTGTTTAAGTGAACATTATTTTTTTAATTTTTTCTTTAATTACTAACTTAAAAGTAAAGATTTTTTAAAAAACACAACATATAGTAGTTAGAATTTTCTCGACTGATATTTTTTTTTTAAAATAGGAATATTTAAATATAAAGAGACTATTTTAAATTAATATTTGTGGTGTGTTTGAAAAAAAGGGTGATGAGGATTTATAATAAAAAGATTAAACTCTTCTTTAGTAATAATTTTCATCATTTTTTTTGTAAATTTTTATAATAAAAAAACTTAAAAAGGTGGTAATACATGGAAAAAAAAGGTGAATCAAGAAGATTATTTCTAAGTTTGTTTATTGCGATAATATTATGCATTGGTATGATTTCATTTTCATATGCTTCTTCAGCAGGAAGCGCTGGAGGCAGCGACAGCGTTCTTATAACAGTATGGGATGGCATTGTGTCAATCTTTGAATTTATATTTGGAGGAATAACAGGATTTGCAGTTGGTGGAGAAAATGGTTATTATTATGTAACTGGAGTCACATATTTTGAAGGCCTTGGTCCTCATTTTCCTGCAGCAGGTAGTACAAACATATTATCAGGCGATGTTACATGCGGCTGTGTTAATCCTTGCGCAGGTGTTATTATAAATGAATCTGATGTTATTTTGGATTGCGCAGGCTATTCAATAATTGGCCCAGGAAATGAGTATACAGGCATAAATGTTACAAACGTACATAATGTCACAATATTAAACTGTGAGATAAATGGCACAATATATGGTATTCATATTAAGGATTCAACCGATGTAACTGTTTTGAGTAATTGGATGTATGATAACACTTACGGAATATATATGGAATCAGGCAGCAACAATGAGATAACATTGAATTTGATAGAGGACAATACATATGGAATAAAACTTGAAGAAAATACCTTTGATAATTTAATTTATGACAACCTTTTCAATAACACAAATAATGCATATGATTATATAGAAGTAGTATCAGCCTTTCCAGAACTTCAAACACCTATTGGTGGAGGTTCTGGAACAGGAATATCTAATTGTGTTGAATTACAAGCAATGGAGAATGATTTAACTGGACATTATTATTTAGTTAGTGACATTGATTGTTCTGATACTGTTAATTGGAATCAAGGTGAAAAAAATTGTAGTAATTATGCTACTATAAGTCTATGTATGGCAGATCTAGATTGTATATGGGATAATGCTTGTCTCCCTAGAGGTACTGGGTTTGTTCCTATTGGTACATATAATCCAAATAATAGTGGCTATGCTTTTACTGGTGTATTTGATGGAAGGGGTTATAATATAATAAATCTTTATGTAAATAACTTTCGAGTTGATTATGGTGGATTGTTTGGTAAAACAATTAATGCAGAAATTAAGAATGTTGGTTTAATAAATGTTGATATTACTTCACAAAATGCAGCAGGAGGTTTAGTTGGTCAACTCCAAGGTGGAGAGATTACTAATTGTTTTGTCACTGGTAATGTTTATGGAGGTAATCCTATCAATCCATATACTGGTGGTAATGCAGGAGGATTAGTTGGTATCAGTAGAGATAATAGTAAAATTCTTAATTCATATTCTGCAGCTGACGTTTATGTACAAAGATATAGAGCAGGAGGTCTGGTTGGATATAGTTATAATAATACAATAATTAATAATTCTTTTGCAACAGGAAATGTAGATGCCGGAATTAGCATTGAAGGCGGATTAGTTGGAGAAAACGCGCTTGGAGGATCTTGTATTAATTCTTATTTCAATTCTCATGCAGGAAATCCAAATAATTGTGGTGGTGGTTGTTCTTGCACAGTAATCCAAGACAATGAACCTTATTTCTATAACAAATATAATCCTCCTATGTCAAGCTGGGATTTTGTTAATATTTGGCAAGAGGCAGTAGTAGAACCAACCACTATTAATTACTGGAACATTGCAAAAACTTATGTAGGAACTCCGCCTGGAAATGTGATGGGAAATGAGTATCTTGGTGGAAACTACTGGGCAGATCCTGCTGGAACTGGTTTCTCAGAAACATGCACAGACGCTGATTTTGATGGTATCTGTGATACTGATTATAATATACCTGGTGGAAATGCTACTGATTATGAGCCTTTGACAGTAGTTGGTCAAGGCACTATAATTTGTGTAGATATTGATACTGATGGATATGGAAGATGCCCAAATTGTGGAGTTGCAAATGGCTGTACTTATGATGGAGATGATTGTGATGATATAAATGCAGCAGTTAATCCAGGAGCAACAGAAGTTTGCAATGATGGAATAGATAATGATTGTGATGGATTAACAGATGCTGAAGACCCTGCTTGCTGCGGCGACGGAGTACTCCTTTTCCCAGAAGAATGTGACGATGGCAATCTAATAGATGGAGACTGCTGTTCAGCAACATGTACTATTGAACCAGCTGGAAGCCAAACGTGCGGTCTAGGAGTTTGTGAATTAACAACAAGTAAGTGTAATGTTGATGGTACTCCAAGGACATGCACTCCTTACGAACCAACAGGAGATGATGATAATTGCAATGGCATAGATGAGGATTGTGACGGAGAAGCTGATGAAAACTATGATCCAAGTCCAACAACCTGCGGCCTAGGAGTTTGCGCGTCTACTGGATCTCTGATATGCTCTAATGGAGTTGAAACAGACACATGCACTCCAGGCTCACCAACAGGACCTGATAATAATTGCAATGGCATAGATGAGGATTGTGACGGAGAAGCTGATGATGGTTATATTTCAACCCAAACATCATGCGGCCTAGGAGTTTGTGCGTCTACTGGAGGTCTGATATGCTCTAATGGAGCTCTATATGATACATGCGAGCCAGGCGTACCAGAAGATCCAGATCATGACAATGACTGTGATGGTCTAGACGAGGACTGTGATGGGGTAGCTGATGAGGGTTATATTCCAACTCCAACAACATGCGGAAAAGGAGTTTGCGCATCTACTGGAGCTCTGATATGCGTTAATGGAGTTGAAACAAACACATGCACTCCAGGCTTACCAACAGGAGCTGATAATAATTGCAATGGCATAGATGAGGACTGTGATGGGGAAGCTGATGACAACTATAATCCAACTACAACAACATGCGGTGTAGGAGAATGTACATCTTATGGAGGTTTGATATGCTCTAATGGAGCTCTACATGATACATGCGAGCCAGGCCAACCAGAAGATCCAGATCATGACAATGACTGTGATGGTCTAGACGAGGACTGTGATGGGGTAGCTGATGAGGGTTATATTCCAACTCCAACAACATGCGGCCTAGGAGAATGTGCAGCTACAGGACAAAACATTTGTCAAGCTGGAAGTATTGTCGATACATGCACTCCAGGAACTCCGTCAGCTGAAATCTGTGATGGTTTGGATAATGACTGCGATGGACAGGTTGACGAAGATGGTGTTTGTGCTGATACAGATGGAGATGGTGTAATTGATTCAGATGACAATTGCCCCAATGAAGCAAATCCAGACCAATTAGACTCTGACTCACAGGATGGTGGAGATGTTTGTGATATCTGCCCTACTGACGCAACAGACGCCTGCGATCCACAAGCACAGGCATCTGAAACAATCGGTGCAGCAGGAGGGACTGTTGCAACAGCTGATGGTGATGTTGCTATGACAATCCCACTAGGTGCATTAACAGCTGATACTACAATAACAGTATCTGAAGGCACAGGCAACTATGCGGTTATGACTGACAGTGGACCTGGAACTGTTATAACAGATTATTTATTTATACCAGAAGGCCAGACATTTTCAGTGCCAATAACCATAGTGTTTACTTATGATGAAGCAGCAGTTGGAGATGAGAACTTGCTTGATATCTACTGGTACAACACAGTCAGCGAGCAGTGGGAAGCTCAGAATGCAGTTCTTGACACATTTGCAAACACTTTGACATTAACAACAACCCACTTCAGTAACTATGCAATTATTGAATTACTTGATTCAGATGGAGATGGTGTAGAAGACAACGCAGATAAATGCCCAAATACTGTTGCTTGGTATGCTTCACAAGGATTGAGACCAAACCACTACGATAGCTCAAATATATATTATACAGAAACCTATGGATGCACTTGCGACCAGATCCTTTACTGCAAACCAGGAGCCAATAGTGGTGAACAGAAATGGGGATGCACACAAGGAACAATAAATATCTGGACAACACAGACAGAATGGAGCCTAGATTGTCAGGTCAATGGAATCATAGCTGAAGGCGAGGCAAAACCATTGCTTGAAAATACTGATAACACAGATTTAGTAGATATACTAGATGGTGACAATGATAATGATGGAATTCCAGACAGCGAAGATTCAGAAGATGACTCAGCAGCTGTTGATCAAGGACAACAAGGAAAAGGAACACCAGATTGGTGGTGTAATAAATATCCAACTAAGTGTTAAAATAAAAAAATGGAGGTAATAGGTATATACCAGCATGGAATACAAGCTGGCTACGAGCATGCTGTAATCCAATTAATGCAGCAGCTATGACATGCAAGCCAGTGCCTATAACCTATCTAAATACAACCCTCAATATCTATGCAATAAAGTGTATTGTAGCGCAAAGTGAGGAATAGGTCTTTTAATTTTAAGGAAAAGATAGTTTAGCTCCTGCACTAAGAACAGTTGAATTAGGAATATTATCTGAATCATTAAATATTTGTTTAGCTTCTACATAAGGAGAAACCCTTGAATCTGGATTTCCAAACTTTAATCCTCCTGCAACAAAAGCATTAAAAGCACTGTCCCACTCATTAAAACTGTCATTAACAGGAGCTCCAACATCAGTATCTATATTTTGATATAAAAAACCTAATCCAGCAGATAAATAACTTCTTACTTTTTTTCCTTCTCTGAAATGCCTAGCAACATAAACAGATCCAATAGTAGTTCCCATCTGAGAATCATAAGCAGGCTCATTTCCAGGAACATCTCCAGGATCAGAATCCTTTGCATTTCCATATATTACTTCTCCTCCAACTTCCCAAGGCCCTTTTCTTGCTCCATAACTTCCTTGGACAGTTAAAGAAGTAGGGACATCTCCTTCATTAGATCTTCCAGGAACCAATGCTCCTAATCCAGCACTGATATAACTTACACATCCCTGAGCAGCTAAAGCTAATAAAGCAAATGCAGTCTTAAGCTTAAATCCTGCTCCTCTTCTTCTCATCGTAATTCCTTTTTCTGTTTTTTCTTCTAGGCTCATTTTCTTCTCCTCTATTCGCAGTATTCATAGCATCTTCCGAATGTGCAGACTGTTGCACAGTCTATTACAGAATCAACAGTAAAATCAAAACTATTAGTTATTCCATTGCAGTTTAAATCAACTGTTTCTGTTCCATGCCAGTTGAATTCTAAATTATTAACAACTAGATCATTTCCATTAAATTCTAAATCATAATGAACATGAGTTGATACAACTGACATGCTTGTTGGATCATCAACATCACTGCATTGGCCAGCTAAATTATCATAAACAATAGTTCCGCTGACAGAATCCTCATCAACATTCTGATTGCTCAATGAATTCCATACAGCAGGATCATCTATCGGATCTACTGTTATTCTAAATTCATCATAATCATAATATTCTCCATCATAAACACTTACATTAATATAAGAATAGCCAGACTGTTCAGCAGCAGGCTGTGCACAATCAATATATCTGTTTGAATCTATTGAGCAGCCTATCAATCCATTATTTGATTCTGAAACTATTGCAAATATTAGATCAGATAGATTATTATCTGCATCAGAAGCATAATTCCATAGATCAATCCAATTGGATAAAGGAGTATCATCTTCATTCAAAAATTTATCTGGAATTCCTTGAATACTTGGTGGTTGATTGATTAAAGGAACATTTTCCAAAGTCTTAAATGAATAAGGTCCGTCTATTGCGCAATTTCCAGCTGCATCACATGAAGTTACATTATAATAATAAGTTGTGTTTGAAATTAAGTTATACAAATTCTGGCCATGTGTTGTTACAAAACCACTATTATCTGCTGCCATTCCAAGGCTCAATGTTGTTCCATAATTCACTGAAGAGTTTGCAGGCTCATCAGTTTCCCAATCAATTGCAGCTGACTGGTTTGTTATATCAGTTGCAACTACATTTGATATTATTGGAGGTGTTGTATCAGAAACAGCAGTTATACTGCAGCTTGCTGTTATTTGATCAGCAGTTGCATCTTCATCAGATACAACATCAAATACAGCTGAATAATCTCCAATAGTTGAATCACTGCAAGTAAAAGTAACAGCTTGGCTTTCACTATCAGCCATATTTGTGCTATCTGTCCAGTCATCTGTTATCTCACTGCAGTCTCCTGAACTGCATGCAACATTAATATTGGTATTTGCTTTTGTTGATGTTATATCTGCACTATTTGTTAAAACTCCAGCTCCTTGTTCTCCACTTCCTAAGTCAAGAGCAGCTTGATCCCACGCAATAGAAGCAGGAATATTAACTATAAATGTATAATCAGCAGCAGCAAAAGCAGCATTACTTCCATCTGAACATTCTACATTCCAAGTATAAGTTCCATCTGCTAATCCTGTATAATCATATATGCTTGAACTTCCATCTGCAGCAGTTTGCGTAGCATCAACTTGCCAGCTTCCGCTTGTATCAGAATAAATATCACAGCTCAAGGTTGAAACAATATCATCAGTAACACTATATTGAATTGTAACATCTCCGTCTGTATCAGTGCTTGCATCAGCAGGCAGTTCTAATGTTACTGTTGGTGCAGTTGTATCAACTATAAGAGGAGGCAATGGATCAAATGATATAAATCCATTGATAAAATAACTGTCATAAACATCTACTTCTATTTTATGAGTAATATCTGAATTTATCAATTGTACAGCATCAAAAACATAAAATCCATTGTTAAAATTAGCATTTCCTTCTTTAAGAACAGCTTCATCTTCTTTTAATCTTACATTGACATTTTGAATGTTTGAATCTTCATCAGTGACATTAACCCTGATTCTAGCTAAAGTTTCATCCTCTCTTACTTCATTGCAATTTTTCCATGCTCCTAAAGTTTCACACTCAATACTTTCAATCATAGGAATATGGTCTCCTATTATTGTTACTGTAGAATTTGGACCTGTAGAACTATGATCATCAGAATTTATTATCACAAAAAAATCCCAGTTTGATTCATGAAATCCAGTTGCATTTACCTGCCAAGTTACATCACAAGTTTCTCCAACAGCTAAATTTCCGCAGTCATAGGGATTTTGAGTTACTGTATAAAAAGGGGTTCCAGAATTCATTGGAATAACTCCTTTTTGTAATTGTTCTGCTCCTGTTGTCCATTTTAATCTGTTGAATATTGTTGGATCATTCAATACAACCCATGATTTTAAGTATCCAAAACCATTCATTCCCCAGCCAGTGCCCCAGCTGTTCTTGATTATTAAATAATCTCCTGTTTCATTATATCCAATTACTTCTACTACATGAGCTCCGCTGCTTGTACCAACTGAAGGTTCATATATGCCTGAACTATAAGCACCCATGTCGGTATATGCACGAATTTGTGCTGTAGCTGTGCCGTATTTTAAAAGATTTGTGATAACAGTTTGCTTGTCAACACCGCCTGCTCCTTCAGGAGCAGTTATCGTGCTATTAATATGATATTTTTTTCCATCTGTGCATATATTTGCGCATGATTCATCAGTTGCTGAGAAAGGAAAGCATACTTCATCAACAACACCTGTATGCTCAATATAATATAATGCTTTGCCATCACTGCCTCCACTAGCGCAGCTGCCTGCATCAGGAAGAGCGCTATCATCATGACCGCATGATATAAGGTCCTGCTCTGAAAGGTTTAGCTGCAGTGTCGGCCATCTGTTGTATATCCCCAATGCAGATTCAGAAACAGCTGCTGCACCAAAAGCCCAGCAGCCATTGCATGCCCCTTGGCTTTTTGCAGGAGTAATCCAGTTTTCATTATACACATTTCTCCAGTCCCAATAATAAGGAAAAATAACTTCATCCTTTTTTGTAATAGCGCTTTTCGCAGCCATGGCTGAAGCGCTTTTTGAAGATGCCTTTGGCTCGTCTTTGGCTGTGTCAGGCTCATTATAATGAACTTCACCTCTCCTGTCTCTTGCAACATAGTCAATAAAAGCAGGAGTAAGCTCTGCTTTCCATTTTAGATTCTTATCCTCTATCTGCTTCCTTATCTCCTTTAGCCTTTTCTTTGCTTCAACAATATCTTCATGAGTGAAATTTGAATATTCATTTGATTTATAAGGGTCAAGTGTCAAAACAACATTATTACAAGTATCATTAAAACATTTCACACTTACAGAGAAATTAAAGAATTCATCTTTTGTTACATCCAAATCAGGCGTTTGAGAGATAACCTCAAGATATGCTCCTGCTCCTGCAAGATCTTTTTTAGCAGATTTGCTACTTTGCGATTTTTTATTTGATTTATCTATCTTAGAAATTTTTATACTTTTTTCATAATCTGATTGACTTGCTGCTGCAAAATCTTCTGTCTTAAATTCACGTTTTTCTGGAGGTATGATATAGATTTTAGATGCTTGACTTGTTCCTTTAACTGATTCTATATTTTCAACTATATTCGGCTCTATTTCAATAGCTGGATTTAATATATTAATAACAGCTATAGAACCAAAACTAATGGAAGTTATTATTAAAAATATAAATACTATTTTTGTTAAAAATGAATTACCCATTTTAATTATCTTTAATCTTTTTATTACTTATAAGTAGTTATAGTTATATATAAATGTTATGTTTTGTGCTAAATACATGGAATTGTAATTATTGCAGTTCATGTCATTTATAATATACAAGATAAACATCTATATAAATTTAAGGTTTAATAGAATTTTTATTCTATTATATTACTGAAACAATTTGACAAGACATTGAACAAAGAAGGATTTTTGAAAGGTTTGTTTAAATAAATTCTTTTTTTAACATAAAACTTATAAATAACCTATAACTTTTTTGCCCTCCCTCTAGATAAAAAAAATTATATTAAAAATGGCAAAAACAAAAGATGGAATAATAAAAAAAACTCTTGATTATTATGTAGCAATTTATAAAAACTCAGGTACTGATCAGGAAAGAAGCAGAACTAGTTATTTTGTAGAGGATTTTTTAAAACCATTAGGTCCAGAGAAATTCAAAGAATATTGGAGTTATTATGAATCAGCAATTTCTGACTGAATTGTTTAATCAGTTATCCTTACCTTTATATACAACCAAGAGTTCTATTTTTTAATGCCGCGTAGAAGAAAGGAAGACCAATTTGAAAAAGAAATGAGTTTAGGTAAAGAGATAGCTATAAAAGCTATGTCAGAGATTGGTTATTCTAGAAGAGAATCTAGAAAATTAATAGATATTGCTTACAGCGAACCAAGCCTTAAAATAAAAGAAGCTTTAAAAAAAACATTTGGAAAGGTTGATGAAAAATTTTCAACAGTTATTTCTGAACTTGAGAATTCAGTAAATGAATATAAAAGATGGTATTCAAAAGCAATAAAAGATCCTGCTGTGCAAAAGGTGATTGAGCAAGAAGTAAATGCTGAAGATATGGATAATATTTTGTTGGAATTCCAGCCAGAAGGGTGGCCAAGAACAGATGGTGGTTGTTCTATTCCAGAGATATTAGGATCTGTTGATATAATGAATGTATTTTCAGATATGCCTGAAAAATTAGATATAAATCCTGAAGTTAGATTTCAACATATCGGTATGTTAGTTTCTAGTTTAAAGGAAATGTGGCAGAAAAGCAGAAAAAATATTGATATAACCTCCAGATATTTGCAAGATATTCTTAATGAAGTGTTAAAAAATATATGGGTTCCTTCTGGTGTTGATAGAATCCGTTGGTTTCGCAATGTTTTTTACCATAGAGCAGAGGAAGGCATTAGAGTTATAGAAAGAATTGATCGAGAAAAAAAATCATATCTTTCAATTAAAGGCAGAGATGAAGCAGAAATTTTTATGGCCATTCCCACAACTGAACTGCCTGCTTATCAAGCAGTTACTATTGTTGCAGAAGGATTAAAAAAATTACAGAGATCAGCTGTTGCATGTGTCAGAGAGCTTGTTGTGCAAAATGAAGAAGATCAAAGATTAGAGCTTTTTACATATATAGTTGATAATCCTGATTCATTGAAATTGTATAAGCAGTTAAGAAGACAAGGATTGTCTGCAGTAAATTATAGTGATTTTATTTTGAATTATAGAAGTGTTCCTATTAAATTGAAAGATGGAGAGAAAACTGCAGCTGAAATTGTTGAAGAAATATCAGAAAAAAAGAGCCAGGGAAGAGCTGCTATAACTCTTATGGGAAATATAACCTCACTTGCATTAGATCCAGAAGCAGAGAAAATTGTTGCTGTTGCAGAATCTTATCCAAATGCAGATATCATTATTGATGATTATATTAAGGCAGTATCATCAGGAGAGATAAACAGGCCAAAGGTTTTGTTAAAAATTGGTGATTTGAAGCCAGACTCAAAACAATTAAAGATTTTACGTGTAAGATTAGAACAAATTCCTGATAGAGAATTAGCTGGATGGGATGAATCACCTAATCTTGAAAAAAGAATCTTGAGATATAAACTATCTGAAGCAGTAAAATCTAGACCTCAGCAGCAAAAACCAAAGATCTGGTATGAATTGTGCACACTAAACTTGCAAAGACAAGGAAAAGATGTAGAATTATTGCAAAGAGCTTATAACATATTGTCTGATTTTGACAGAAAAAGAATGAGAAATGTCTGGATGACACAGCCAGAAACACTTGATTCATTTTGTTCTGATGTAGATGAATTATACACAACAAAATCTTTTCAGATGATCTTAGAAAGCCATAATCTATTTGATTCATACAAAGAGCAGTTAAAGGCAAATGGAGCTTTTGCTTCAAAACTAAGAGAATTTGCAGCAAAAGATGAAGGCAATTTATATCCTGGTCTTGTAGAGCTTTTGAAGATTGAGCCTGATCAGCAGGAAATTGTCAAAGAACCAGAGCCGCCAGCTATTGAAGATATAAGTCCAGTTCAATTTGATTATTCAAGAATAATAGTTTGGGGCGGCCAGTATTCCAGTGAGCAAAAATCAAAGATTGAAGCAGCTGTGCCAGAAGGAATAGAAATTAAGATATGCGACCTATTCAACAAAAGAAGAAATATTACTGGACTTCAATCTTCTGATGCAGTTATTTGTGTAACTACATCTAATCTTCATTCAACTTACTGGAGATTAAAGAAATATTGCAAAGACCATGATGTAGGATTTTATCATGTTGGCAGATCCGGACACCAGCCATTGATTGATTTCCTGCAGAAATTAACTAAATAATTCTTTTATCCTCTCAACACCGTTTATTCTTTTAATTTCTTCTGCAACAGGATTTGGGACAAATTCTTTCCATTCTTTATTTTCCTTGATTCTTTTTCTAATCTCAGTAGAACTTATATCAAACTCAACTTTAATAGATTTTACAGAACATTTTTCTTTAGCTAGTTCAAAACATCTTTTTGTATGATCACTGTTTGTATAAACAACATCAAATATAGGGCATAATTTTTTGACATAATCCCCCCATTCAGGATCGCTGTGGATATCAGGAACAAAAATAATTTCATAGTCCTTAATTCCTTCTGTATCTAATGCTTTCTTAATCATCTCTTTTCTTTCTTCTGCTGTAAATGGATTTTCTTTTGTATTGCTGTATTGAGAGCTACCAATACCAATCAAAACTTTGTCATTTTCTTCAAGAATCTGTTTTACAGCTGATAAATGCCCCTTATGAAACGGCTGGAATCTCCCTATAAATAATGCTGTTTTCATTGATCTTCCTCTTTTTTTATTTTATTATAAATGGTGTTCTTCCTTTATGCTTGTTATCTTTAATTCTTTTCAAAATCTTCTGATATAATTCTTTCTTCTTGATTTTACTTATCTGTTTCTGCTCAATTAGCTTCAAGATTTTGTCAATATCTTTATATCTTCCTCCTAATTCTGCTTCATCTGTCTGTCCTCTGTATAATTCAGCAGAAGGAGTCTTTTTGATTATATTTTCAGGCAGTTTTAATCTTTTTGCTAACTGAAAAACTTCTGTTTTATATAAGCTTCCTATTGCAAACAAATCAGCAGCAATATCACCATGCTTTGTTCCATAGCCTAATAACAATTCTGTTTTATTAGAAGTTCCAACAACTAATGCATTTTTAGTATTAGCATAAGCATAAAGAATATTTGCCCTGATTCTTGCTTTTGTATTTGCAATTGCTGTATCACTTTTCCATTTTAATCTTTTGTAAGGCCTTAAAAATCTGCTGATTTCAACAATCTTATATTTAACTTTCAATTCTTTGCATAATTTTATTGCATCATCTACACTAGATTTTTTTGTAACACCTTTCTCAGGCATAAGAATTGCAAAAACATTTTTGTTTCCCAAAGCTTCTGCTGTTAATTTTAATGCCAAAGCAGAATCTATTCCGCCGCTTAATCCAATAACAGCTTTATCAAAACCAACTTTTTCAAAATAATCTTTTATCCCTCTTATTAAATCCCCCATAATTATTTAGAAATATAAGTATTATATAAATTTAATCTCTCCCATCTAATAAATCATCAAGAGACATAAGAGTTTGTTCAACATTCTGATCATCAAAAAATAAAGTTTCTGTTCTACTAAAAATATGCACATTTCTATATTTTTTAGGTAAATCGTATATTATTTCTCTATATAATCCAATCATTTGTTCTGCAAGTTCTTCATTACCAGAACGGACTCCTCCTAAATTAGTATTAACAATAACCAATTTTGCATCTGGATTAACATTTGACATTAATCTTGATAATTTGGCTGCTTGTGTCTGAACACTTTTGAAAAGACCATCACAATATCTTTTTGGATCAGAAATACGTAAAGCAAGATAATCCATGGCCATTTCTTTAGAACCATTATAGTGTGTTTCTGTTTTTTTTGGAGTTCTCCATGAAAGCTTACTGATAAGTTTACTAATTAATCCAGCTAAACTCCATCCACTTTCCTGATTTTTTGCTTTTTCTAGGAATTTTCTTGCTTGTTTTCTTTCATCGCTTTTTTCATCTAAAAGAGCAGATTCTTTTGCTGTTTGTAATTTAAAATAATCATTTACAATAACAATATCAACAACAGGTAGTGTTGGATCCATTATTTGCCTATGTAAATCATCATAGGAATCAACATATGTAACTCTATATTCTCTTTTGTCTGTTTCTAATTTAATAGAACCAACATCAGAAAGCAAAACACGTCTACCTATATCTGCAAAAGAATAACTTATACCCCAATAAACATTAACTAATTTACCTTCACTTTCTGATTTGATTTCAGTAGTTGGTACTGCGGGCTCAACTATTCCTGCCATTTTAATCATTAAAAATTCAATTTAAGTAGTATTTAAACCTTCGTAATCTAGTGAAATTATAAAAATCTTCGATTTTTAAACTTCAAATTTACTTTGTAAATTGTGAAGGTTTAAATACTATCTTGAGAATTCTTAAGTATAATGATTGAATCTAAGAAAGAGTTAATCTCAGAAAAAGAATGGATCAAACATATTGATAGTTTAAAGACCAATAAAAAATCAAACAAAGAAGAATTGAAAAAACAAATAGTTAATGCAGTTAAAAAAAGAATTCCTAAATCAAGATTTGGAATATTCTTCTCTGGAGGCATTGATTCAGGCTTGATTGCTTTTATCTGCAAGCAGGCAAAAGCTGATTTTATTTGCTATGCAGTTGGATTAGAGAATGCAGCTGATATAGAAGCAGCTAAAAAAGCAGCAAAATTACTAAATGTAAATTTAAAATTCAAAATTTTCACTTTAAAAGAAGTAGAAAAGATAATAAAATTAGCAACTGAAATAGTAGGTCCAGATGTAATGAAAGTTGGTGTTGGTTCTGTTGTTTATGCAGCTGCAATGCTTGCTAAAAAAGACAAAATAAGTATATTTTTCTCTGGATTAGGCTCAGAAGAAATCTTTGCAGGATATGAAAGGCATATTGCAGCTAAAGAAATAAATAAAGAATGCTGGAAAGGATTAAAAGATATGTATCAAAGGGATATTCTAAGAGATTTTGCTGTTTCTGATAAATTAAAAATAAATATTTTAACCCCTTTCTTAGATTCTGATTTGATTAGAACAGCAATGCAGATTCCAGGCAAGGAAAAAATAAACAAGCAGTATAAAAAATTAATTCTAAGGAAGGTTTCTGAAGAATTAGGGCTGCCAAAGGAGATTACCTGGAGAAAAAAGAAAGCAGCCCAGTATGGAAGCAAATTTGACAGGGCAATTCTAAGATTAGCAAGAAAACAGAAATTAAAATACAAAAAGGAATATTTAGCTCAATTTTTTCCATTAGCTGCATTAATAAGTTCTGGAAAAGACAGTGTTTATGCAATGTATAAGATGATAAAACAAGGCTATAAGATTGCCTGCTTGATTTCAATTAAAAGCATTAACCCAGATTCTTTTATGTTTCATACTTCTGGAATAGAAATGGTTAAACTGCAGTCAGAATCATTCAATATTCCACTTATAGAGCAGACAACAAAAGGAGAAAAAGAGATTGAATTAGAGGATTTGAAAAAAGCAGTTGAAAGAGCAAAGAAAAAATATAATATAAAAGGAATAACAACAGGAGCATTATTTTCAAATTATCAGAGGGAAAGAATTGAAAAGATTGCAGATGAATTAGGATTAAAAGTTTTTTCTCCATTATGGCATATGAACCAGGAAACTTTATTGAGGGAGATATTAAACAATGGATTTAAATTTATAATTACTAAAATCGCAGCAGAAGGATTAGATAAATCCTGGCTAGGAAAAGAGATTACTGAAAAAGATATTGATAAATTAGTTCAATTAAATAAAAAAATAGGATTTAACATTGCTTTTGAAGGAGGTGAAGCAGAAACTCTTATGATTTCTGGACCAATTTTCAATAAAAAAATCAAGATAGAGAAATCAGAATTAAAGATAGAATCAAAGATAGTTGGTGAATTATTGATTAAGAAAGTAAAATTAGCTGAAAAATAATTGATAAAGTGCAGTAGTTGCTGCAAATCCAGTAGCAATTCCTAAACCTAATTTGGTCCATCCTTTTATTCTTTCTTTTGGCATTTTTATTCATCTTGTTCTTCATCTTTTTTTTCTTCAGAACTTCTTTCTTCTATCGCTTTTCTTGCTCTCTCTCCTAATACAGTCGCATTTTGACTAATAGCAGTTAATTCTTGAGTCATTTGATCTTTTCTAGCTTGATCCATCTGCATTTGCTGTATCCATCTCATAACAGATTCTCCTTGCGCTATAATCCTAAACTCACGTTCATAACTGTCTATTGTTAAATCAGTTATTCTTGCATTTCTCATTAACTCTTCAACATCTTGAGATGCATATTCAATACCTAATTGGTCTGCTGCATCTTTCATTAAGTCTAATATTCTTTCGTTTGTAAGCCTGCTGTGACTAGAACTTAAATAAATCTCATAAGTTTTTCTTTCTAATGCTCTCTTTAACCAATGAGGATGATCTTGGTGAGTAGGATCATCTTGAACAAGATCTGGATAAAATTCTTTTATTTTAGTTCTTGCAGCTGATTGGTCTCTGTTACTACTTAATCCTTCAAAATCTGCTGCCCATCTGTATACATAAGCATCCATGACTATTCTATTTTCATCTATTATTCTCATCATGTCCAGCATTTTTGATCTAAATTGATTACATAATTCTTTGTTATCTTGAGTTCTTTGCCATGCCTCTGATTCAACAAGTGTTTTATCAAACATATCTATTGCAACATTTCTTTTAGTAAAACCTATTTCATATTCTTCTAAAAATTCAGAAAATTCATCTGTATCAATATCTCCATTTTCATATTGTTCATATTTTTCTTGTAATCCTTTATATCTATCTCTAATATATCCAAACGTACCTAACAAAGAATTTAATATATTTCCAGGCATTATCATTTGCTGTTGGTAAGCCTTTGTTACTAAATGATCTAATTCACTACATTGATCTTGAAGTTTCTTATTTGCATAATCCATTCTATTTTCTTCTTCTCCAATATTCATAAAAGCACCCATTGCTTTTTTAATTTCTTCATCGCTATATGGTCCTAATATTTTATAAACTGCTTTAGTTTTCTTAGAATTATCATTAGGTCTTTCTTCTGGCATTTTCTAAGGATTTATCTTTTATTTTTTAATTCTTTCTTCTTGATGTTTAATGCATCAAGCATTTCCTTGCATCTGTTTCTTAAAGTTGTTTCTGTAATTCCAGAGACTTTTGCTATCTTAGTCTGTGTAACTTTTGTTTTGTTCAATAAAGAAGTAATATAAAGGCTTACTGCAGCCAAGCTTGTTGGATTTTTGCCTGAATTTAAGCCCATCTTCTGAATCTTCTCAATCATCTTTACTGTTTTAGTCTGGACATCAGGTCCTAATCCAAGTTCAGATGCAAATCTTCCGACAAAATCAATAGGGCTTGTTGGCATTAATTTCATATCTAATTTTCTTAGAAGTAATTTGTATGTTTTTGCAATAACATGCTTGTCTAATTTAGTTGCTTCAGCAACCTCATTTAATGTTTTTGGCATATCCTGCATTTTTGCAGCAACATAAACACAAGCAGCGATTAATTTTTCAGTGCTTCTTGCTCTTGTTATGCCTTTTTCAGCAGCCATCCTGTATAATCTAGCTGCTTCTTTTTCTACTCTGTCAGGTATATTTAAGTATCCAGAAATTATCTTTAATTGTCCTAAACCATTGTTTAAATTTTGCTCTAAAGCAGAGCTTGTCCATCTGTTCTTTTTTCTGATTCTCCTCATCATTAACTGCGTCTTTTTAGGCAGTCTAGAAAGATCAACATGATTTCCAACTTCTGTTATTAGATTATTAGCAACTCTTGGATCAAATGGCGCTCCAGATCTTGACTTCTTTTCCATATCTTCAGAATCAAGAACTCTGTCTTTTCCAAAATCCATAAGAGCATCTTCAATTACATAGCCGCATAATTTGCAAATTATCTCTCCTTTTTCTCTATTAACAAAAAGCTTGTTTCTTCCGCATTCAGGACATTTGTTTACAGATTCTATCATTTTAGATCACCTTGGATAATATTAACTACTTTAAAATCGTAAATATATATAATTTAGTAAAACTCTTTCCTTTATAAATCTTTCGGTTTTTATACTACTCTCAAATAGTAAAATAAGGCCTTATTTTATTTAAATCATTTAAAAATCTTTTTCAGCAAAAATTTGCTAAAATAGTGCTAAAACGTCTCAAATGCCTGAATTCAAGCATTTCATATACCTGAAACCGCATGAATCAGAGCCTATGATACTACTCATAAGTAATGAAAAAACGAAAGGTTTAAATAGTAGTATTACGTTTTCATATGTT
>JAHWIB010000017.1 GCA_019322815.1 Candidatus Woesearchaeota archaeon
TTTTTTTGCGCTGTTTCAACAAATTCTTTTTCATAGTTATCAAATATCTCTTTTATAGCGACTAAAAATTTTGCTGTTTCTTTGTAATCAAATTTTCTTGCTTCTTTGATAGCATTTCTTATCCCAAAAGAGCTGAGATTCTGGCTTAATAATTCTCTTGCTCTTTTTGGAAGGTTATGGCCTTCATCAATTATTATTATAGAATCCTCAAGATCCTTTTCTGTTTTTTTGAAAAATGTTTCTCTTATAGAAGGACTGAAGATATAATAATAATCAGAAATAATAACAGAAGCTTCTTTTGCCATCAAAGTTGAGATTTCATAAGGGCAGAGTTTTTCTTTACTACAATATTTGATTAAATCCTCACAATTACAAGGAGATAATTTTTTTAAGTCATCAACTGCCTTTTCTGCCTGGACAGTTGGTCTTCCTGATTTTTTTCTTGAATTGACATAATACTCGCACTTATTGTCCTGCTTCATGCTTCTGCAAAATTCAAAAAATTCATAGGAAAATAATTCATCTGTTCCTGGAACAGGGCACATCCATTTTTTCCCGATTATATCTACTGCAATTATATCTTTCTGATATTTTTTCTTAATTCTTTTAAGGCAGTCCAGAACAATCAAATGCTGGGTATGCCTTGATGTCAAAAAGAAAACAGTGAGCTTATTTTTTACTGCGTAAGATAAAGCAACTGGAAGTGTAGAAGCTGTTTTTCCCAGGCCAGTTGGAGCATGGACAATCAAATTTTTTTTATTTTTAATGCAATTATCTACTTCTTGAATCAAATTGTCTTGTATATCTCTTACTTTTTCGTGCGGGAAAAATAAGTTTTTTAGAATTTTTTCTTCCATATTGATTGATTTTATTTTTTCTTTTAAAAGTTTTATGTGCAAATGTCCAGTGATTTATATACTCTGAAATATATATCAAAAACGATAAATATTTAAATAGGCATTTCTTACCATTATTAACTAATATATATTATCTAATATACTTATTGAGGGGGTTAAATCATGGCGACGAAAGAAAAAGTATTTAATATTTTTTTTAGGGAGAAACCAGCTATGATGCTGGTTGGTTTAAAAAATGCAAAAGGAGCAATTTATGCATCTTCTTTAGCAAAGCAGATTGACTGCACTTATTCTCATGTTGTCAAGATCCTGCAGGAAATGGAAAAAGCAGGGTTAATAAATTTTGAAAAACACGGAAGGCTTAAATTATTGACGCTTACAAAAAAGGGAAGCGATGTTGCTGAAAATATAGCAACAATAAGAAATTTATTATAAAATGCATCATAAAACAAAATCTATATTAGTGATTGTTATATTGGTTGGATTTATGGCTATAGTTGCAGTTCTTGTTAATAATCTAGAAGGCGAGATAACAGGAGCAGTTATCAAGCCTCAATGCAGGTGCATTGATAATTCTGATTGTGATGATAATAATCCATGCACAGAAGATATTTGTTTATATGCAGATAACTGCAAAGCAGCTGTTTGTATCAATGATTTAAAATCTAATTGCCAATAATTTTAACTAATCTTTTCTTCCATTCCTTTTTTAGCCAGAATATTTTTTGCTATATCAATAAATTCCTGTTCTTTTTCAATTGGGATTAATGCTCCTGCTGCACTCATATGGCCGCCAGCTTCTCCTCCTGTTTTTGCTATAATTTGTTTCAGAACATCTCTTAAATCTATGTCCTCTTTTTTTTGGCCGCTTATTCTAAGTGATGCTTTTGTTGTTTTGTTTAATGTCTGGGCTAAAGATAAAATATAAGTATTTTCTTCTATATCATTTGATTTTGAGATAATTGAAGCAAGAGTTCCGATAATGTTTGGGTTGATTTGATCCTGAGCATTTATTATTATGAATCTTTTTCCTTTTATTATATACATACTATTTTTATTATTATTGTACCAATTGATTGCATTGACAATCTCTTTTTTATAATCTAATAATGTTTGGAATGCTTTTTGCTTGTCTTTTTCAATTCCCAAACAAGCGCCCATTCCAAATGATGCTTTTTCCATTCTTCCGCATGCATTAAGCAGTGTTGCAAATTCTTTGGCATCTCTTGTAGGGCTTTCTTTTTTTTCATGAGGCAGAATATATATCTGCCCTAATACATCCTCTGGCTTTGTTTCATTCAATCTTTTCATTATTATGCCTGTAGTTAATTTTTTCATTTCTTCATCATTTAGATGGACTATTTTTTTCCATCCTTTGTTTCCATTTTTTGGGTCAATACCAATCTGATGAAGAAATTGTATTGCTCCTGATTCAGAGCCGGATACACCTGGAATATAAGGATCTGTACTGTATTCTAGAACTTTATGAAGAGGCTTTGTCTGCATTCCAAACATTCTTAGTCCTTTTTTCACTTCTAGCTTTCCTTTTTTCACTGCAGTTTCTAGTATCTGGTTATTAAGCTTGAGAAAACCATTATCTTCCTGGACATCTCCCATTGCACCAATAATTGCAACATGAGCAAGTTCTTCAAATTTTTTGTCAATTGCCTTGGCAAATGAATATACTACCCCTGCTCCTGATATCTCTTTTGAGCCGTCAATGTCAAACAAATGAGGATTTATATGGATAATATTTTCATTGAGGTTTTCTATTTTTTCAGGCTCGTGATGGTCTAGGATAATTATTTGCTTGTCTTTTAATAATTCATTAATGCTTTTGATCTGTCCAGAACCAAGGTCAGAAAAAATAAAATAAGAATAAGATTCTCTTGAAAGCTCTAATAATTTTTCTCTGTCAAGCTGCTGAACAATAGATATTGAATATTTTCTATTTTCTTGCGTCAATAGATGTATTAAAATGGCACAGGCTGATATGCCATCTGCATCTAAATGTGATATTAATCTTATTGTTTCATTTTTGTCAAAAGACTTAAATTTTTCTACAGCTTTTTCTATTGATTTATAGAACTGTTCATACTTCATTATGATTTTATTCTAGATATAATCTGATCTTATTAGGTTCGTATTTCCAATCAACTGGTAATCTTTTAGTTTTCTTGTAATAAGCAGCAAGCGCTTTGATCTTATTTTCTGTCAATGTCAGGCCTCTGACTGCAGTTTCATCTTTTGCATTTTTTTCAAGATGTTTTCTTATTGCAATGCTTCTTTTAATCAAAGCCAAAAGGTCTTCTGGAAGTTTCTGCAATAGACTTTTTTCTTCTAGAATCTTTGTTATTTTTTTCCCAGTAATCTGTTTTGATAATGGGATTCCATAACTATCTCTTAATATTAAGCCAATTTTTGACGGGCTGTTTCCTTCTCTTGCCAACTTAACTATTAACATCTCTATCTCTTTGGATTTATATCTAACCCAGCTTGGAGCTGTTTTTCTAATAGGTTTTTTTGAACTAGCTTTTCCTTTTTTTCTTGAATACATTCTTGCCATATTTATTCACCTTTAACTTAAGGAAACCAAGAAATTAGAATTTCTTTGTCTCCAGCATACTCAAAAATCCTTTGGATTTTTGGTCGCTAGAAAATTTTATTTTCCAGCATAAGCGAGCCAAAAGTTAATTGACCTGCTTATCTCTTGATATTGATTAAGGAGTTAGTTTTTATTTAAAAAGCTTACGAAAAAAAATCATATTTATAGGGGTCTGTCCTAAGTCTCGTTCACTCAGCCGAAACAGCTATTAAATAAAGATGTCGGCTGACGATGCAGTCTTACGAGCCTATGGCTAGTTCACTGGCCAATTGGCGACTTGGGACAGACCCATATTTATAGAAAAATATAAATATATAATAATTAAAGTTTTTTGTATGGTAAGACTGATTGTATATAATATTGAATATTGTGAAGGAATGACAGGAAAATGGTATGATTATCTTAAGTTCTGGAGAATGCTTTCTTCTCCTCCTGATGTTGAGGAGAAGTTAATTGGATGGTTAAAGAAGAAGAATCCGGACATACTTGCTTTGATTGAAGTTGACAGGGGATCTTTAAGAAGCAGATTTGAGGATATCCCTCAATTTATTGAGCACAAATTAGGATTTACAAGCATGGTTGATTTTGTCAAATATCCATTTGTTTCTTTTTTGAGGGTATTTCATTTTCTGCCTGTCTTGAGAGAGCAGAGCAATGCTTTACTGTCAAAATATCCTTTATTTGAGGTTAAACACCATCTTCTGCATGAAGGCACAAAAAGAGTTATTATTGAAGCTTCTGTAAAATGCCCTAGAAAGCTAACTTTATTTGTAGCTCATCTTGCTTTAGGAACAAAAACAAGGAAGAAACAGCTGGAGGAGCTGGCTGAACTTATAAGAAAGAAAAAAAATCCAGTGATTTTAATGGGAGACTTTAATGTTTTCCATGGCAGGCAGGAGCTTGACTATTTAATAAAAAAAACTCATCTGAATGATACTTATGAACTTGATTATACAAGAATAAAATTCACTGAGCCTGCATACCATCCTACAAGAAGATTGGATTATATTTTGGTTTCAAACGAAATAAAAGTTAAGGATTATGAAATATTAAAAGCAGAATTTTCAGATCATCTTCCTGTGCTGCTTGATTTTAGTTTCAAGAAATAGTTTTAGTTTCTTTTTTGTGATGATATATTATAAAAAAGCATGCAATGATAGAGCCAATCAAATTAAAAACTAAATCTAGTGTATTATTGAAATAATCTCCAACTCTTTCTGCTGCTCCTAAAAAAACTACTGCATTGAATTCAATAATCTCAATAAAAGCTCCAGTACCCATTGCAATTAATATAAGGATTAATGCCAATAAAGCCGTATTATTCTTGAATTTTTTATTTATATGTGGCTTAAGCAAATTGTAACCTATAAATGTTGTAATAAAAATAGCAAAAGAATGGATTATATTGTCATACCTTAAGATATTTTTTATTATATATAGAGATCATATAATCTTATACCAAATGGATAAAAAACTCCTCCTGCAAGATGAAGGAATCCCAATATTGACAAACTTATTATTAAATGAGGGGTTAGATAAAATGTTTTTTTTCTGTAGACTGCTACTGCAGTAAGGGCTGCTATGATTATTATATAATATAAGAATTCTAGATTTTTGTAAACCAACATCATAATAGTAAATACTATTAGATACAACACTGTAAAGATAGAAATAAATTTTAATTTATTTTCTCCTTTCATTTATTTTAGTTATTATGTTGTCTTTATAAACTTTTAGAAAATAAGTAGCCCCAGGCGGATTTTCGTGCAAAGCTTTCGAACCGCCGTCAACGGATCCAAAATCCGCTATGATTGACCAGCTACATTCCATAAAAAACAAATATTTATTTTTTTCTATGGGGCTGCATTCAATTTGAGGGCTAGATTTTAGAATTCAATATTTCTATATAAATTTAATGCTTTTATTTAAAATAAGTCTGCGCTTTTGAAGTTTTAATATCTGCTTTTTCCAAGTCAACAAGAAGCCTGATATATGGATTTATCTCATTCTCTTTTTGTTTTACAGCTTTTAATCCTTTTTGCGTCAGTTTGAGAAACCTATTTTCATATGCAATTAATTTTCTTTTTTCTAATACTTCTAAATTCTTGTATAAACCTCTTTGTGATTTTTCAATGATTTTAAGATTCTGCAGAAGCCTGATAAAATCAATCTTTGAAACAGATGCTTCTAATGGCTTGTCATGAAATCTCTTGTTTATCTTCTTCAGATATTCCATCAAAGCATAGAGTACAAACTGATGTTTTTTTGATATCTTAACCCCCATAATTAATAGTTTATATTTTAGAGTTTAATAATCTTTTGGAAAAAAGATAGCCCTGCACGGATTTTCGTGAAACTCCTTAACAGAGTTAGTATTCGAACCGTGGTCTTCAGGGAACTCCAAGCGAAGCTTGGAACTCTTCACTTACCAGAACCTGATATCCTTGACCGCTAGATTCTGTAGAGATTTTATCTCTTCTACAGGGCTGCGCAGAGCAGTTATTTGATAATATTGACTATATTTAAATTTAATGCTTTTAATCTTTGAGATAATGTTGAATATGGAATATATTTTCCAAATTTTTTCCAAAATAAATATTTGCTTTTATGAACTGGATTATTCATTCCAATTAATCTCATCCATTTTTTTAGATTATCCTTTCCTGAAATTTCAAAACATGCTGTACCAAATCTTTTATCTACACTAAACCCATATTTAAAATTTAGATTATCCAAAACTATTTTTAAATCATAAATCAAAGGGCTTTCTTGGAAGGCCAGCCTTATTCTTGGATAATAATGGTAATCTTTTGTTTGTTTAGAAAATTTTAAACAACCATCTGTGTCAAATAAACCTCTTATAAAAGAACAAGTAAATTTAGACTTATTTTTGAAAATTAAAGGGATTCCAGATTTTGATTTATTTCCTCTTTTAAATCCAATTTTTAAAAAGAAATTTATTATATTTTTATTTTCTATCCAAAAATAATAGGAATTTTTATCTTTTCTTTTTCTTAAGTAAATATTTCCATTAAAATATTTTGCAAATAAAGGAATAAGCCTTTCTTTGTAGTAATAAATATCTTCTAGACTCCCTGTTATTGTAATCTTATTATGTTTAGCGTGAAGATGACCATCACCTAAAATAGCTCCACATAATTCTGCTATTTCTTTAGTTATGATTGATTTCTTCATAAATAAGAAATAGTTTTTGTACTTTATAATTCTTGGGGCAAGATGTCCAGTGCTAGAATCATTTCCACTGCTCTAATGCTTCTTCTTCTATAAAGTGAAGATTAGCAGGAACAACTAAACAATAAGGAGGACTGCCAAAATCTTCTTTAGTCAACTCTTTTGCTTTTCCTTTTTTTATTTTTGGATTGTCTGAACCAATTCTTGCACAGCCAATACACAACTGATTTTCTGGCATTCCTTGTTTTATTAAATAATCTAAAGCATCTTTTATTTTCAAAAACCTTTTTTCATCTGGTCTTAAATCTAATAATAGCAGGGTGTGTAAATTATTTTTTAGGTTATTCTGTATAACTTCATAAGGAGCTTTTACATTCTCATTTTCAAAGGGAATTGATGCTATCTTTCCAAATTTATAGACTTCAAGGCCTGTAATGCCAATTGCTGATATAATAGAAGCATTATTTACTATTTTTGTATTAATTCCTAATTTCTTTGCTCTTAATAAAAGGTCTGTATGGGTTGTTGCGCACATCGGATCTCCTATAACTAGAAATACTACTTCTTTATCTTTAGAATCTTTTAAAATAGTTTCTTCTGCCTTTTTTTCAATTAAATCCCTGTTTGCTGGAATAATTTTCTTTTTATAGGATTTTTCTAGATCTTTAATATTGCACTGCAGGATAGAAGTATAAGTTTCTAAGTAGATTATATCACACTTTTTTATTATCTCTAATCCTTTTACTGTGATATCTTTTTCATTGTTTAGGCCTAATCCAATAAAATATAGTGTCATAAATGATAGTATAAATGATTTTTATTTAAAGGTTTGTAGAATTTTAGTATAGAAAAGTATATACTAGAGTATAGAAAAGCTTAAATATTAGAATACTATATAGAAAAATAGTAAAACTGAGTTTTTTTGGCGGAAAACTCGTTTCAATTCGTGTTTAATGTTCTTTAAGGCGAACAAACCTTTTTTGGTAGTTTGAAAAAGCTTGTATGTTTTAATTAATTGTTGGCGCAAATAATTAAAAAAAACTTTTTCTTAGTAGGTAGTACGTAAAACTAGTATATAAATGTTTGCATTTACCTATACACTTTATGAGGTATAAAAAATAAAAAAAACCAAAAAAGGGGGGATAAAAAATGGATTTTATAGTTGAAAATGCAATAAAAACACAAGATGAAAAGAAATTTGAAACAGCACCAGAAATAGGACAAGCTAATATAAAAGTTCTTGGTGTTGGCGGAGCAGGCAATAACATGGTTGGATGGCTTTTTAACAAAGGAGTAAGAGGTGCTGAGATTGTTGCTGCTAATACTGACAAACAACATTTAGATATTACTGATGCTGATGCTAAAATCATTATAGGCCAGGAGGTTACTCGTGGCTTAGGCTGCGGAGGATATCCTGAAAGAGGAGCTGAAGCAGCTAATGAAAGCATACAAGATCTAAAAGATATTTTAAAAGGATCTGATATGGTCTTTGTATGCGCAGGAATGGGAGGAGGAACAGGAACAGGAGCTGCACCAGTAGTTGCTCAGGTTGCAAAAGATGCAGGAGCAATTGTTATTGGAACAGTAACAATGCCATTCAATATCGAAAGAGCTAGAGTTGATAAAGCTGAATTTGGACTGCAGCAATTAAGGCAAGTTTCTGATACTGTTATTGTAATTGACAACAATAGATTAGTACAGATTGCTGGAAATCTACCAATCCAACAAGCATTTGCTGTTGCTAATGAATTGATATCTACAATGATAAAAGGAATAGTTGAGACAATTGCAGTTCCTTCTTTAGTTAACTTGGATTATGCAGATGTCAAGACAATCATGACAAATGGCGGAGTTGCTGCTATTGGTGTTGGAAGCTCAGATACTAACAATAGAGTAGATGAAGCTGTAAAAGGAGCTTTGAGCAATCCATTACTTGATATTAATTATGAAGGTGCTACAGGCGCTTTAATACATGTTATTGGCGGCCCTGATATGACTCTTGATGAGATAAGCAGAGTCGGTGAATTAGTAACAGAGAGCCTGGATGATGATGCAAACGTCATCTGGGGAGCAAGAATCAATGAAGACATGAAAGGAAAATTAACAGTAATGACTATAATTACTGGTGTAAATTCACCATGGATACTAGGAAAAATAGACCATAAAAAACCAAGTGCAAGGGCAAGACAAATCAGTGATGTATTAGGCATAGAACTGGTCCAATAATTGGGCCTTTTTTCATAGTCACAACCTGTGACAAGGTTTCTTAGCCTTCATTTTTTAACTCCCTAACCACCCCCAAAATGAAGGCAAAACCCCTTTTCTCTCCCTGCGGCATCGGCCGTAGTGGAGATTATTTTTTTTCTTTGAAAAGAATAAGTTTTATTTCCTTAATTTCTGTTTTGCTTTTTCTATAAGCCTTTTCCCGTGCTCTTTAATAGCTTCTTTTCCTTTTTTTATTCCTTTTTGCAGGCCAACAGAATAATATCCAAAATAACCAGGAACATCCTGGATTTTGCCTCTCCATTTATTATACCATGTAACAACCTCCTGCGGGAATTTTGCAGGCTTGTCAGGATGTTCAGCTGGATAACCTATTGTGAGTATTATCTGGGGTCTTGCTTCAGGAGGGATACTTAGTGTTCTTTTGACCATCTCTTCATCAAAAGCGCCTACCCAGCAAGATCCTAATCCTAAATTTTGAGCTTCTAATATCATATTTTGAGCTGCAGCTGCGCAGTTCTGAACTGAATATAGCCTTTCTCCTCTTTTTCCATAATAACGCTCTGCTTTTTGAGGCTCTGATACAATTACAATGTAAACAGGAGCTGTTTCCATCCAATATTGCTTTAAAGAAGCTTCTGCTATTGCTTTTCTTTTATCTGGATCTAAAACTACTATAAATTTCCAATTTTGGATGTTTCCTGCAGAAGGAGCATATCTTCCTGCTTCTGTTATATTAGTTATGTCATCCCAAGGAACAGGTTTTTTTAAGTATTTTCTTACACTTCTTCTTGTTTTTATCAGCTCTAATATATCCATATTTGTTTTAAAAATAAACTAATTAATAAATTTAACTGAAAGATTTTTAAATTTTGGATAATTTTTAGTATAATATGGAATATAGGGAGTTAGTTGAGGTTTATAAAAAATTAGAGAGCACTACAAAGAGATTAGAGAAGACTTCAATCATTTCAGGATTATTAAAGAAAACTTCAACTGATGAGCTTAGTGTTATTATGATGTTATTGCAGGGAAGGATATATCCTCCTTGGGATGAGAGAAAAATAGGTGTTGCTTCTAGATTAGTGTTGAAGGCAATAAATATTGCATCAGGGATAGATGTTAATAAAATTGAGGAGGAATGGAAGCAGAGCGGAGATTTAGGGTTAACAGCTGAGAAGATTATATCTGGTAAAAAGCAGGTTACTTTATTTTCTAGTTCTTTAGATGTTAAGAAAGTTTTTGATAATTTGATTAAATTATCTTCTATGGAAGGAGAAGGTGCTGTTGACCAAAAGGTTAAATTGATTGCTGAATTATTGACTAATGCTTCTCCTCTTGAAGCAAGATATATTGTAAGGACTGTTCTTGAAGATCTAAGGATTGGTGTAGGAGAAGGAAGTGTAAGAGATGCAATTGTCTGGGCATTTCTTTATCCTATCAAATATAATAAAGAGGAGAATGATATTCAGTTATCAGATGAGGAGAGGGAAAAGTATAATAAGTTAGTTGATATATTACAAGAAGCAGTAGACATTACAAATGATTTTTCTGAAGTGGCTGTTATTGCAAAAGAAAAAGGAAGAGATGGATTATCAAAAGTTAATTTAGAAGTTGGAAAGCCAATAAAAGTGATGCTTTATCAGAAAGCAAAAGATATGGAAGATGCCTTTTCTATTGTTGGCAAGCCAGCTGCTTGTTTTCCTAAAAATTCTATAATATACTCCAATCCACATCCTAGATTTATAGAATCCTTTAAAGAAGGCGAGCTAGTAATAGGGAAGAACGGAAAATATAATAGAATTCTAAATATTTTTCAAAGATATTATTCCGGAAGCTTAGTTAGGATTATACCTCATTATTTACTACCTTATAATCTAACTCCAGAACATAGAATATTGGCTATTAAACATAATAAATGTAGTTGGAAAAGTAGAAATATAATTTGCAGGCCAAATTGCCAAGAACAAAAATATTCATGTAGAAGACTATATAATAATTATATTGCTGAATGGGTAAAAGCCGAAGAATTAAAAAAAGGAGACTTTTTAATTTTACCAAAATTTAAAGAAGAAAGCAAAATCAAAAAATTAGATCTGGCTGACTGTTGTAAAGGTATTCAAGTAAAAGGAAATAAAATCAGACTTTTTTCAGATAAGAAAGGCACATTTAAAGGAAAATGGATTTGCAGATATATAAAATTAAATGAAGAGTTTTTTGAATTAATGGGATGGTACTTAGCTGAAGGTTGTGCAAGTAATAAAGATAGAAGTTTTAGATTCACTTTAGGAATAGATGAGAAAGAAGAAGCAAGACGTATTAAAACATTGATTAAAAAAGTTTTTTCTGTAGATTCAAATATTTCATATCTTGAAGAAAGATCTGTAATAAAAATAAGAGGATTTTCAACAATTCTTGCAAAATTTTTATTAGATTCCTTTGGAAAAAAATCAAAAGAAAAATTTATACCTTTTTTTATATTGACTTCAAATAAGAAAAACATTCAAATTTTTTTAAAAGCATATATAAAAGGAGATGGTCATAAAACTAGTTTTGGATATGTCATAGTAACAAGTTCTCATTTTATAGCTTATCAATCAGTTTTATTATTTAGTAAATTGGATATTCTTCCAAGTGTTAAAAAATATAAGAATAAAGGAAAAGGTGATATAATATATCGAATTGCTCTATTTGGTAAACAATTGGATAATCTTATTCCGAATATACATAAAACTAAAACTTTTCATAATAGATTTTGGGATAATAAAGATTTTTTTTATATTCCTATATACAAGACTGAATCAATTCCATTTCAAGGAAAGGTTTATAATATTGAAACAAAAGATAAGACTTATTTGGCTTCTACCTTAGTCCACAATTGTGAATACAAATATGACGGCTTTAGAATGCAGCTGCACAGAGATGGAGATAAGATTAAATTATTTACCAGACGTCTTGAGAATGTTACAAAACAATTTCCTGATGTTGTTAAAGTTGTTAGGGAAAATATTGATTCTTCAAATTATATTTTAGATGCAGAGATCATTGGCATTGATCCTAAGACAGGCAGATGGATGGCATTCCAGAATATTTCTCAAAGAATAAAAAGAAAATATGATATCATTAGAATGTCAAAAGATATCCCTGTCATGATTAATATCTTTGATGCAATGCAGGTTAATGGAGAAAACATTATCAAAAAGCCTTTTTCTTTTAGACGAGAGTTGATTAAGAAAATAACTTCTGAAGTTCCTGAGAAACTGCAGTTAGCTAAAGAGATAATCACTGAAGATATTAAAGATGCAGAAAAATTCTATAATGAGTCTTTAGACAAAGGAAATGAAGGAATAATGGTTAAGGCTTTGGACAAGCCATATAAGCCTGGTTCTCGTGTAGGATATGGAGTTAAGGTCAAGCCTGTTATGGAGACACTTGATCTAGTTATTGTTGGAGCAGACTGGGGAGAAGGCAAACGCGCTCATTGGCTTTCTTCATTTACAATTGCCTGCAAGTCAGGAGATAAATTTTTGGAAATAGGAAAAGTTGGAACTGGAATCAAGGAGAAAGAGGAAGAGGGAGTCAGTTTTTTGCAATTAACCAATATGTTGAAGCCTTTGATAATTTCTGAAAAAGGCAAAGAAGTTATTGTTAAACCTTCTGTGATAATTGAAGTAAATTATGAAGAGATACAGAAAAGTGTTAATTATAATTCAGGATATGCTCTTAGATTTCCTAGATTAGTCAGATTGCGTGAGGATAAATCTTTAGATGAAGTCAGTGATTTGTCCATGGTCAAAGAGTTGTATGATAAACAGAGAGGAAGGTAACGCCCCCACGAGGATTTGAACCCCGGTTTCAGCCTTTTAGCAAACAGATGTTTCCGCAAGGCCACGTACTATCCAGGCTATACTATAGGGGCAATAAGGATATTCTAAAATTATTTGTATATAAATCTTAGCAAAATTTATATTAAACTAAACAATAGCCTTATTATGGATAATAAAAAAGGGTATGAATTAAAAGAAGATATTATCATAATAAATAGAGATTTGACAGAATTAGATATTTTTGTCAAAGATTTTATTGAAATATTAAAAAAACATTCAGATTATTTGATTGTCAGTGGTTTTGTCAGTATTTCTACAGGAAGGACCAGAGGAACAGAAGACATTGATGTTCTTGTGCCTGTTATGGATAAAAATAAATTTCAAAAACTTTTTCATGATCTAATATATAATAACTTTTGGTGTTATCAAGGAGATGATGTGGATGAAGTTTATTTATATATTCAAAGAATGGATAATATTAGGTTTGCCAGAAAAAATGAAGTTTTTCCAAATATAGAGTTTGTACCTATCAATGAAATGAGAAAAGCAAAATATTTTGAATTTACGCATCCTCAAAAAATAAAAATAAAAGATTTTGAATTTAAGATACCGCCTGTAGAATTTGAGATATTATACAAAGAAATTATTTTAGGAGGAAAAAAAGATATCGAAGATGCAAAGCATCTGAGAACATTTTTTTCAGATATACTTAAAGAAGAAAGATTTAAAAAATATGAAATAATCATAAGGGAAGAGAAACAATGAAAGATATAGATTATGTCAAATTATATGCTGAAAAATTAAAGAGTAATCCTGATTTGTTTAAACAGCAGAAAATGCTTATAGAATCCCAACTTCATGCTAGTTCTTCTTTATTTAATAATATGTTTGCTGGCAAGAATTTTAAGGAGAATGCAAGGAAATATCTTAAAAATGTTGGTTTGACAAAATAAATCTTAGTAAAATTTTTAATTGAATTTGAATTCTTTTGTTTTATGGATGAAAAACAATGTATTGAATTGTTAAAGAAGTATGCACCTGATGAAGAAGGTTTTAAGAAAGTTTTAGAGCATTCTAAGGCTGTGCAGAAGGTTGCTTTAAGGATTGCAGAGGATATTATAGCTAGTGGCCATCATGTTGATGTTAAGTTTTTGATTTGTGCCTGCTTGTTGCATGATATTGGGAGATTTGAATGTCCTCCTGATAAAAAAAGTATTAGTCATGGTGTTAAAGGAGCAGAGATTTTAAGAAAAGAAGGATTAGATGAAAGATATGCCTTGGTTTGTGAAAGACATATTGGAAGCGGAATTGATGAGCAGGATATTGAAGAACAGAATTTTGATTTGCCTTTAAAAGATTATATGCCTAAATCTATTGAAGAAAAGATAATTTGTTATGCAGACAGTTTAATCTTTGGGGATAAAGAAGTAACAATTGGGCAAGTTATAGAAAGGTATAGAAAATATGGAAAAAGATTAGTAGAGAAAACTAAGAAATTACATGAAGAAATAGAAAAATTAAGAGGAAAATAAACTAATATTCAATTGATTGATTTCTATTTGGTCCTACACCAACTTTTCCGACAAGCTTTCCAGTTAATTTTTCAATACATCTTATATATTCGTCTGCTTCTATTGGCAGTTCACCTGCTTTTTTTATTTGAGATATATCTTTTTTCCAGCCTTTCATTGTAATATAGATTGGCTTACAATTTAATAAAATATCTTCTCTTGGGCTGAAATCTATTAAAATATCTCCTGATTCTATAGTGCTTGCCCTTTCTTCTAGATATCTTGGCCCTTTTTCTTCTTGTATTAAACCAATCATTTTTTGCAGTTTCTTTGATGAAGAAGTGCAGTTTGGAGGACCTCCTTTGAAAGAGAGTTTTCTTCCGTTGTAAGATTTTTTAGAACCAGTATACTCATAACCAACACATATCTTGATTTCATCTAACTTGCTAAGTACATCTAATTTTGTTAATGTGATCTCTGAGACTCCATTTATTGCTATGCTGTAATTCGCAATTAGTATATCTAACCATCCGCATCTTCTTGGCCTGCCAGTAGTTGTTCCAAATTCTCCTCCTTCATACATCAGATGCAAACCAAGTGCTGCAGCGTCTCCTTTTGAAATTCTTTCCATTATATCAGACTCCTCATATGATTCCATCAGCCAATCTTTTGGAGTCTTATTCATCTCTTTTAGCTCTTTTGCAGAAGGGAAATTCTTTTTTACTTCTTCTTCAGGAGCAGATTCTGTTACAAATGCTCCTGCGCCAACCCTTGTTGTATAAGCTTTTAGAATTCCTACAACTTTCTCCATTCCAACTGCTCCTGCTCCTGAGCCTGTTAAGATTCCACCAATTGTTGGGTTAGAGGAAGTGACATGAGGCTTTGTTCCGTGATCAATATCTAATAAGGCTCCTTGTGCTCCTTCAAATAATACTTTTTTGCCTTGTGCAAGTGCTTCATTTATCATTATGCTTGCATCATCTACAACATGTGCTTTTATTTTCTCTGCTAATGGAGCATATTCTTCAATCACTTTTTCAGCGTATTCATCTAATGATTTTTTAAGATCTTCATCAAGTTCAATTAATCTCTGATAATCTCTTTCTGCTAAAGCAGATAATATTTTTTCTCCTTCTTTTACTGCTAAGAGTTCATGTTCTCTCAATAGTGATAATATTCTTTTTTGAGGATCATAATCAATCACTCCATAATCTAAAAGTTCAGAAACTTTAGAATAAACTATCCTTTTTACAATATCTGGAAAATCTTCTCCAATCAACTGAGTTATTGTTATGTTTTCATATCTTCCTATCTTATCTTTATATGAAGGGCCTATTCCTCTTCCTGTTGTTCCTATTTTTCCTCCTGTTTTTTTCTCTTTTCCAGAATCAAAGACAATATGATAAGGCATGATAACAGTTGCTTTGCCATCAACAACAAGATTTTCTAATGTAAAACCTTCTTTCTTTAAATTATCCATTTCTTCTACTAGAACTTGCGGATTAATTACAGTGCCATTACCAATTATATTTAATACACTTTCATGAAGAATTCCAGAAGGTATCAAATGAAATTTGTATTTTTTTCCATTAACAACAACTGTATGTCCTGCATTATTTCCTCCATTTGTTCTTACTACAATATCAGCTTCTGCTGCTAATTCATCTAATCTCTTTCCTTTTCCTTCATCTCCCCATTGCAATCCTACTACTGCTGTTGATGGCATTTTATCACCTTTAAAATTTTTAATTTTAAATGGTGCCAAAAACTTGTTTTTCAGCACATTTATTTTTATTTAACCTCAATATCATGAGGATACATGTCTCTCATTGTTTCAGGCGAAGCTTTTTCTAATATAGCAAGCTCTCTAAATTCCTTTAAGTTTGAAGCACCTGTATTTGAGATTGTTGTTCTAATATATCTTGCATCATTTTCAACACATGGCTTTAATCTTCCTCTATATCTAACAGTGCCTGCAACTCCTTCAATTGTAGCGCTTGACACACTAGCATGGCCATATCTTTCCAGCACATTTGCAACATCTGCTGGATCAGCCTCTTTTATAGCTTCTCTATAATTCATTCCAAACATTCCTACTAATCTTGCTATAGGATGCCCTTCTCCCCATGTTTCTACCATTGTGATAAGCGCCTCTTCAGAAACAGGTTTTTCATCATCATTTAGTTTCCTAGCAGCAGACTCATAAAATCTGTTAAAATAGTTGCCCATCATAACAAAATCTCCTAAAGCAAGAGCAACTGTTATGTCTTTAACATTTCCAAGTGAGCCGTCTAATACTAAAGGAACATATTTTCCAGTTTTTTCATAGAAATCATCTCTTGCATCAGCAAACTCTTTTGCTACTGTAAACTGTCCTCTTCCATTTCCTCTTTCACTTCCAGTTCTACAGATTGAGCCAACACCCATACCACCTATGATATAATCAGCGCCATTTTTAGCAAATTTAACAAAATGTTCTCCTCTTATTATATTGCCTATTCCAAAAGGCTTGTCTGGAAATCTTTTTTTTGCAGCTTTAAGGATTTCAACAGCATCATCAAAGCAGGCATTTGATGAGTCTATCATCAATGTATCTACTTGATGCCCCCATCTTTCTAATTCTTCTTCCCACTTGTTTCTTGTGCTGATTGCTATTCCAATAAAATTAGTATCATATTTTTGTAAAAAAGCTATCTTTTGGAAAACCATATTATTATCTACAATAGGTACAAATCTTCTGTCTTCGCTAATAAGTAATTTTTTTACTTCTGTTTTACTTGCATCATTATGCAAAAAAGGAATCCCTCTATTATCTGCTTTGCTTTTTAAAGGAGTCATCACTTCTTTTATAGGTGTATAAGGAGGTACAGAAGGAGGATTATCTGGATTATGTGTATAAAATCCTATCAATCCTCTATGCCAGTCTAGAACAGGAATAACAGAATATCCTGTTTTATTTATTAAATCTACAACCTCACCTAATTTTTTATCTGGCTCAACTGATTCTGGTCTTTCTAGATATTCAACATTACCTTTTTTCAGCCTTGCAGCCCTATTTGCATCAATAATCCTTTGTTTGTCAATGTCTCTTAAGCTTCTTGGAATGCATGTTAATATTCCATTTCTTCCAGCTGCTACAGCCATTTCTGGGCCTACAACACACTGCATTCTTGAAGTCATATAAGGATATTGTAGTGTTATTGAATCTCCTAATTTTGCTTCTAAAGAAACCTTTTCTGGTCTGCATTTAATCCATCCTGTTAGAATAAGATATTCTCTTAGACTTTCAGATATTTTATCACTAATTTCAGCCATTTTTAAACTCCTTTATTTAAGCAGAAAAATCTAACATTTATATATTTTTTCTAAGAAATATCGTCGTGAATTAGGGACGAATTTATGCTGCATGGTACATTACATATGCTGAAGGGTGTTGTATACAATCACAATCAAGATAATCTTCTGGGTTTACAATCATATTCATGGAATCGATTTCTAAAAGTTTAATACATCCAAGTTTATGCGCTACTCCTGTTTTTTGTGATCCTACTGTTTTTATTTTTAAGAATGCTTCTACAACTTTAGGATCAAACTGCAATTCAGGCCCTTTGTTAGGAATTAATTCTTTGATATATTCCATCATTGCACATCTTTTTATTTCTTCAATTGCATTTTCTATTGTCATTTTAGGTTTATAGGCTCTATCAGTTGTCATTGCATCTAAACAATCTGCTAATGTGATTATTCTTGATAAAAAAGGGATATCTTCTCCTGAAACTTCTCCTGGATATCCTACATATCTTTCATTAGGATGGGTTATTATAGACCTGCCATCATAACGTTCATGATGATATCTAACAATTATTGCTAATCCTTCATATTCTTTGTGAGTTTTGGCAAGTTCTTCTAAATACTTTGCTCCTAAAACAGCGTGTTCTCTGAATTTTGCAATATTCTCTGGAGTTGGTTTTTTTATCAAGAAATCTTCTTCATTCCAGCGAATTTTTCCTATATCATGGAGGTGAGCTGCTTTATGCAATAACTGAATTTCATCTTCTGACAAGCCTATTGCTCTTCCAATCATAATAGCATATTTAGTTACTCTATGAGAATGCCCGCATGTATAAGGATCATTTCCTTCAAATAATTCCAGATAAGCACTAACTCTTTCAAATTCATGGTTTTGCGCTAATTCTCTGAAAGTATTAATTAATCCTCCTTGTCTACGGAGCATATATCTATAATTTTCAATCCTTCTGTCTCGGTCTTTAACTTTTTCTTCTAATTCTGCATTCTCTGCTCTAAGCCGAGCAAGTTCTTTATCTGGATTATCTTTTTCCCCAACCATTTTAATTTAAAATATGTGTTTCTTAAACACTAGAAATCGCTCACAGTCATCTCTATATTGTTTGATTATCTTCTTAATAAATATATGTTTTAGAAATATATAAATCTTATGAAAAAATTAAAACTTTTCAATAGATGTCTGGCCTTTCCTGGTTCCTTTAGGTATTTTTTTTACTTTCTGTCCAACTTGTTCTTTTATTTTAAATGCAACTTTTGTTCCTAGTAATTGAGATAGATCTGTTAAATTTACTTTTTTAATTGCACCAATATCTTTAATCCCTGCGTTGAATAATTTTCTTGCTCTTACTCTTCCAACATTTTCTAATTTTATTAAAGGCAATAATTCTTCTTTTATTCCATGCTTTAATCTTATTCTAATCTTTATTATCTCTTTTATTATCTCTTTTAATTTCAGCATTCTTGTTAATTCTTCTGAAGCATAAAGAAGCCAGTCAGCCAAGCTTAATTTTACTCTTATCTCTCCTGGTCTTACATTATAAGTTTCTAATAAATATTCTTCATCTTTTTCATTTATCCATTCTTTGAAGAACAAAGCTGTTTTTATTGAATTAAGAAAATCATCATAATCAGGGTCATACATAGGAGGCTCATCTTCCAATAAAAATTCAGATTGTTTTAGTAATTCTTCTTGTATAATATCATATTCTTTTGTTCTTACTCTAAGCAGAGGCCTTATCTCTAATGTATGAGATACAATTTGCAGGAATGAAATTTCATTAATATCTTTTTTAGAGGATTTCTTAATAGATTCAATCAAATAATGAGCTGTCAGTGGATCAATATAAAGCTCTGCAACTCTTTTGCCTATCAAGGTTGCTTTATAACTGTAATTATACATATCTGCTGCTGACTCGAACTCTTCTTTTTCTTCTGATTCAATGAACTCATATTCTTCTAATAAACCAAGCATTCTTCTTATTATGCTGCTAAGCTTTGACATATCCTGATATTGAAAAGCCCAGAATGTTTTTGAAAAAAACTTAATCATATCTCTTTCTGTTTTTACAAAACCTGTTGCTATTAATGACAAAATATAGGTTCTTAGTACAGGCTCGACAGCTAGTTTTGAAAAGATCTCTTCAGGAGAACCTTTTATATATCTTTCAATTATCTCTTTTTTAGCAGCATCTGTTGATACAACTGCAATTGCTTCACCATATCTGTCAAACTTTGGACGGCCGGCGCGGCCAGCCATCTGCAAATATTCTAATGTTGGGATCCACTGCAATCCATGGTGGCCATATCTTCTTAGATCCTTCATTATTGCCCTAAATGCCGGAAGATCAAGGCCATAAGAATTATGGACAATAAAACCATTTGCTATAAACATATGATCATTTTTAGGGTTATTTGGTAATACTATATCATAAACATCTTTTTCAATATTTACTTCTTTTATCTCTCTAATTATATCCCAAAATATATCTCCATTAAAATCAGAGTCTCTCCATCCTTTTTTTAGAATAAAATCTAATTCTTTTCTGCATAAAGGACATCTTTGTATTTTTAAAAATTCTTCAATTCCTTTATTTTTAGTTATCAAATTCTTATAAATCCATTCTCCTAATTCATTTAAACTCCAATAAAATTCTGTTTTGCTTCTAGTTCCAATTCTTCTTTTCTTAATTAATTCATAATGATGATTTAATCTGCTATCTTTCTTTTTAGGTTCACATCCAAGAATCCTTTTTAATTCTCTAGAACTCAATTCTCCTTTTTCAGCTAATAGTTTAATAACTTTTAGTTTAATTTGTCCCCATCTTTTATGGTCTTTTGTTCTTCCTGAAAATAAGTCAATATATATTTTGTATCTACAATTATCACATGAAATATAATTTATATTTGAACAAATCTTAGCGACAAGATTAGTCAATGCTTCTTGTTTCCTTTCAATATTAAATCCCATAAATCTATAGAAATCTAATATACTTTTCTTTTGGTGAATATTTATTTCAAAACAAGCAACTGTTTTATACTCTTTTCCATAGATATTCATAGACCCTGCTTTTTTAACTCTTGTTGTTGAGACTATACCAAATCTTAACAATTGTTTTTGTATCTGTTTAATGAGCTTTTCTGAAATATTACTAAATCCTATTCCTAATTTTTTATTTACATAACCATCTGTATCAAATAGTCCTTTTAGTAATGAAGCTGTATTTTCCAAATTCATCTTCATTAGTTTTTTAGAAATGTGCTTTTTTTCTCTTTTTTCTACTCCACATTTCACTAAGAATTCTCTAAACCATTTATTTTTACCTAAGACTAATTGTGGCGTTCCATGAAATGTTTTTGTTCTTCTGCAATTAATTTTTAATTGTTTACAAAAATTAGAAACTTGTAAAAATACCTCATTATCAATTCCAACAATTGAAGGAGACCCTTTATATTTAATTTTTCCATTATCTGTTTCTGCACCTGAATATCCGTCTCCAAGCATTAATCCAATAAGGTAGGATAATTTTGGGCCAAATTTATAATTTATAATTTTAATTTTATTATTAATAACAAAATCTTTAATAGAGGGAGTTAATATATTTGTAATATTTAATTTTCCTATAGTTGCTATTTTATCAGTTTTTTTAATATTCTTTGCTTGCAGAATCATCTTTTGATTTTTTCTTTTAATAAGCATCTTATGATTTGGTGTAACTTTAATTGAATAACCAGAAACTGAAGAAATTTGAATAAGTTTTGAAATATTCTCAATCCGTTGAACTTTTTGTGATTTCATACTAATTATTCTATTTTTGGAAAGCACGAAAAGTGGATTAGAATTCTTAAACTTAGAAACTTTTGTTTCAGATATTTCATGCCAAATCTTAGTATCTCTAGAAATACATAATGTTGGTGTACAAGCAATTATCTTAATAATACCTTTTCTAAAATTATCTTCAATCAATTCTTTTTGTTTATGAGCAAGACCAGCATGATGGAATGCAATGCCTTTTTTTATACATTTAGCTAGTCTTTCACATTGTTTTGTTGGTCTAGACAACACTTTTAGAATTTGTTCTGAAAGCTCTTCAAGCTCTTTTGAAGATTCCTTGATATTATTGCTTATCTCTTCTGCTGTTTTTTCTGCAGAACGCTTTGTATTTGCAAAGATTAAAGCTTGTTTTTTAATCTTAATCGTATCCAAAGCCAGATTAATTGTAGAATCTGATGTTACAGGCTGTATTACAGTTGACATAATAAAGAAAGAGAATATCAAAATTTATAAGGCTTTTTAATTATCTACAATATAAGTTCTTGTTCCACCAGAGGAACTTGTGCTTGCTGCAGATGGTGTAGATACTGCAGTTGTTGTTGTAGTTGTGCTTTGAGCCAAGTTTCCTTCTATAACCCTTACTTTCCATATTTTTGTTGAAACATCTGTACCATCTGAAACTTTAAGTGTAACTGTTTTTTCTCCTGGTTCAGTAAATATTCTTTTTAATCTAGGTGTTGCGTCTTCAATTTTATTAAATCCCCCAAATTCCCACGAAAAAGATAATGGATCATTGTCAAGATCAATGGTTTTTACTTCAAATAATACAGGCCTGTTAGTAAAGGCGATTATAGAGCTTTGTGATGGTTTAGGATCAAATATTATAGGTCTTCTATTATTATTTTTCACAGTTATCTTTACATCCTGTTTTGTTTCGTAGTTATCTGTATCAACAGCAACAAATGTTACTATTACATCTCTGTCTTGGCCAACACAGAAATCATAATCAGGCCTCCATAATAATTCTCCATTTACAAAAACAGCTTTTTCAGGAAGATTTTCTGCTGAAAGCTCTATTACATCCTCATCTGGATCTGTAACAATAGGACTTATTGATAATAATGCGTTTTCATTGACTTCAAAGTTATCCATCTCAGAAAAAACAGGAGCTCTATTGATGTCATTTACAACAATTACAATCTCCTGGCTTGTTTCAAGTTCACCATCTGAAACAGTGATTGTGGAAGTATAAATTCCGCTTTGTTCATATGTAGTCTGCCATTTTCCATCTTTATCCAATGGTTCTGAGAAGCTCAAACTAATTTTGTCATTATCAGGGTCTAAAACATTAGGGAAAACTTCAACTAATTCTCCTTCATTTATCATTACATTATCTATAGCATCCATTTCCGGAGGAAGATTGATATCATTGACAGTTATCTTTACATCTTGTTCTGTTGATGCTCCATTTCCAGCTGCACTAAATGTTACAATAAATTCTTTTTGAGTCTTAGGATGAATTTTCTGGAATAAACCATCTTCTGATTTCAATATAACATCATAAGGAATTTCATAGATGAATATATTTTCTTCTATATAAGCTCCTTCTGGAAGATTCTCTGCTGAAAATATTATTTCAGTTCCGTCTGGATCAACTGATTTTAGTTCAATTGTAACCATCTCTCCTTCGTCTGCTGTGAAATCATTTATTTTTTCGAAAAGAGGAGCTCTATCAACATTATTGACTATTAATTCAATTGTTTTAGTTGTTGTTAGATCTCCATCAGTTACTTCAACGTCAACATAATAAATTCCTGCATCTTCATAACCGGTCTGCCACTCGCCGTCATCACCGATTGGATCTGAGATTGTATATTCAACTTCATCTCCATCTGGATCAATTGCTTCAAATTCTAAAATAAGCAAATCAGCTTCATTCATAACAATTTCATCCACTACTTTGAATTCAGGAGCTCTGTTAGCGTTTAGAACTTCAACATTCCATACTGCTGTTGTTTTTCTGAATCCATCTGATACAGATGCTTTTATTTCATGCATTCCAGCAGAATCAAAATTTGGTTTATATTTATAGGTTTTAAGCTCGCTTACTTCTTTTTCATCTAGATACCATAAATATTTTACTGAGTCTCCATCCATATCTATACCTGAAATTGATAAAACAATTTCTTCTCCTTCATTTATTGAAAAGTCTTCTTCAGGATAATATGATTCTAATTCAGGAGCCCTGTTAACTTCAGTTACTATTAATGTGAATTCTTGGGATGCAGTATGCTCTCCATCTGAAACTGTAACAATGATAGGATATTCTCCTGCATCTTCATAATCAGGCTGCCACTCGCCATCATCACCAATTGGATCAGATATCTCAATATCTATCTCATCATCTTCCTCATCATTAACTTTTGGATTTAGGATAAGCTTATCTCCTTCTTTAATAGTAATATCATCTATTGGCTCTAAAACAGGAGGCCAGTTTACTTTATTAACAATAATCAAGACTTCCTGCTCAGTAGTTTGTTCTCCGTCTGAAACATATACTTTTACATTATATTCTCCATAATCTCCATATGTAGTCTGCCACTGGCCGTATTCATCTAAAGGTTCGCTAAAATTGAAATATAATGGATCTCCATCTTCATCTACTGCAGAAACTTCCAAACTAACAAGCTCTGTTTCATCAACAATTATTGTTGGAATAGCTAAACTAAATACAGCAATATTTACTAGAATTAATACAAAAACTATGGGCAGTGTTATAAATAATTTTTTCATTTTTTTATAAAATATTTCTAACCGCCCTTTTAATAAGATAAGCAAAAAAAATAAAAATTTATTCTTGGTATACTTGGACTATATCAATAATTTGTGGTGGTTTATTGATATCATTTACAGTAACTACAGCTACTTGGACTGTCTCTAATTCACCGTCTGAAGCAACAACACTGATCTCATACACACCATGGTCTGTATAAGCTGTGTCCCATACTCCATCATCTCCAACAGGCTCTGAAATTGTTGTTGTTACCTCATCTCCATTAAGATCAGATACGATTGGTTCTATCAATACTCTGTCTCCTTCAAACAATTCAAGGTCATAAACATTTTCTATAACAGGAGCCATATTTTTTCTAATGACATCTATCATCACTTCCTGCTCTGTTGTCAAGCCGTCAATATCTACTGCAATAATATTCATTGAGTATTGTCCATGGTCTTGATATCCGATTTCCCATACTCCATCATCTCCAACAGGCTCTGTAATAGTTACAGTGAATTCATCTCCATTAGGATCAGTTACTTTTGGAGTGACAATTAAAGTTGAACCTTCATCTACAACAATATCTGCAATTTCTTCTATAACAGGAGGCATATTTATTCTGTTGACAATTAATAGAACTTCTCTTGATGTTTCAAGCAGTCCGTCTGAAGCTGTAACAGTAATATAATATTCTCCAGCATTTCCATAATCAGTCTGCCATTCACCATATTCATTTAATGGCGCTGTAAATGTAAATTGAATTGGGTCTTCATCTGGATCAACAGCTTCTGGTCTTAAGCTTACAAAATTGCTTTCATCTACAACAATTGTTATTGTTTCTCCTTCTAGCACTGGTTCAGGTTCTTCAATAACTTCTTCTGGTGCTTCCTCAGGAGCTTCCTCTTGAGGAGGTTCATCTACAAATTCTATATTTAATTCTCCCTCTTGCTCTTCTTCTTCTGTTAAAAGAGAATATGATTTGTCATCTAGGCTTTTTCCTGTTAAATAATCAGAAATAGCACATCCATTTATTAGTAAAACTGCAATCAATAAAATTCCTATCAATATTGTTTTTTTATTCATATTTCGCACCCCACATATTCATGTATAATTATATTAGTTGTTATTTATTCGTAATATCCCACTTATATTTAAATATTGCGTTTTATTCACCATCCTAGAATAGCAAAAAATTGTCACAAACTAGATACGAAAATATACAGAAAAATAATTACATCTAAAATCAAAATGAATGAGCCTGCCGTGATTTGAACACGGGACCTCTGCCTGTCTGAAATCAAAGATTTTAAATCTTATCTTCAATTCAATATATCAGAGCAGCGCTCTAACCAGACTGAGCTACAGGCTCATCATTTTTAACCAAAAAGTCATTGTTTTTTTAAAAGTTTCGTTTATAATAGGTTTTGGAAAATTTTATAATGTGATTAAATATCTCTTAAAATATGCCTAAGACAATGAAATATGGGGTAGGGTATGCTTTACTTCATAATGTAACAACGTTTCTTGCAAGAATTTTATTTCATGCAAAGCGTGCAGAGATAAAATATATATTAAATTTATTGGAAAAAGAAAAAGACAAAAAAATTTTAGATTTTGGTTGTAATCTTGGACATTTGACTAATATGATAAAAAAAACAGCTATAAAAAGTAAAATATATGGAGCAGATATTAATGATTATGCTTTGAGATGTGCGAGAAGAAAATATAATCATATAAAATTTTATAAGATAAATAGCAAATTTCTTAAGAAAAATAAATTTGATATTATAATAATATCACATGTATTAGAGCATGTCAAAAAAAGAGAAAAATTCATGCGGAATTTATCTGGGCTTCTTTCAAATAATGGAAAAATAATAATGGCTATTCCACAAGAGAGGATACGAGGAGATTCTACTTTTGTCCATTTATTTTATAATTTTATGAGATTAAGATTTGAGAATCCTCATGTAGTTAGATTGTATTATAATGATTTGAAAAAACTTTTTGATAAAATAGATTTAAAGATTGATGATA
>JAHWIB010000064.1 GCA_019322815.1 Candidatus Woesearchaeota archaeon
TAAGATTTCCTATTGGTGTTGAAACAATGTATAACATAATAATAAAATAAAAATAAAGATTATATAAACCTTTTTAAAGAAATATTTAAATACTATAATAATAATTTATATACAAAACGAGGTGAATTTGATGAAAAAAATAAGTTTATTATTTCTAAGTTTTTTTGGATTAATTTTAATGTCTGCTTTTGCAGCAGCTGATACAGTATTAATTGATTTTGAAAGTTTTAATGAATATGATAATGTTACTACAGTTCCTACTTCCCAAGGCAATGTGGGATTTTATATGACTAATGCTGCAGCAGTCCAGGGAGCAAATATAGGTGATTATCTTACATTAACACCTACTGGAGAATATCCTGTTGTAGCAGAAAGCGATAATATGGGTCCTGGTGCTGATGGAGATATATACAAACCTACTGATAATACCAATATTGTAGCATACACTTATCATGATGGTACAAGGTATTATGATGAATATGTGACTGATGCAAACGGTAATGATCTTGGAATTAATATGTTGACCGATACTCCATTACCTGTTGCTGAACAGACAGGCAAACCATACATAGGAAAACTTTATGAACATATGTATTCTAAAGGACAAGCAATTGTCATTGATTTAGCTGGAATAACTGATATTACAAGCGTTAGTTTTGTTTGTTTAGATTTAGATCACAATGAATTTTGGAAATTTGTTGCTTTAGACAGCAGCGGTAAAGTAATTGACATAATTACAATAGGTCCTGGTGTAAGCGGCGGAGATGGTAAAGCATATAATTTCTTATTCAACATACCTAACATAGCTAAAATTGCTTTGTGGGGATGGAATAATCAACAAAATTCAGGAATTGTTGGTTATGCTTTTGATAATATTGAAATAGAAGTTGAAGAAACTGCTTGCGAAGATTATACAACAGATCTTATTGCAGGAGGAGGAAATCCAAAAAGTGCAATTGATGTTGGAGAAGTGACTATTTCAAGTGATGGAGAAACACTAGAAGTTACTTATCAAACAGAAGATGGCTGGGAAATGACTGAAACACATCTAGAAGTAGAGTGTGACTTAGAAGATGTTCCTCAAACACAACCAAACAAGAAAGGAAAAGGAGGAGGAAATCCAATACCAGGACACTTTGATTACAATAATAATTTTGATCCAGCTGTTACAGAACATACAGTTATTATAAACCTGGATGATCTGTGCTGTACTGATCCTGTAATTGCAGCTCATGCAGTAGTGCAGAAAGTAACAATACTTAACCCTACTCCATATTATGCAGATGCTGTATTTGATTATAACCAGGGTTTAAGAAAAGATGGAACTCCAGTCAGACCAGGAAGATCTGTTCCAGAGCAGGGATTGGCCTTTGAAACTGGACAGGATGAGACAAACTTCTTCAGCTTAGGATTTGGAGGCTGGCTTATAGCAGAATTCAACTGCCCGATCAGAAATGGTCCAGGAGATGATGTTAAAGTTATTGAAGACACATGGGGTTCATATCCTCTAGAAAAAGCAGAATTATATGCAAGCAATGATGGAACTAATTGGTTCTATCTTGGATTAGCTGATAATACAGTCAGAGATCCAGTTTATAATATCCACACAATAGCTTCTTTTGATCTAGGAAGTATGGCTGAAGCAAAGTATATCAAAGTTGTGGATGTAACTGATCCTGCTTTGTATAACAGCAGGCCTGATGCAGACGGCTATGACTTAAATGCGATTGAATCTTTGCAGAATTGTGTTGAAATTCAGGAAGAGACAGCATGGGGAAAAGGATCTGATTTCCCTGGAGACAATTGGGCAATGTATTTTAGTTATGATTTGTCAGATTGTTATGATGGCCAATGTTTAGGATTAGAAAGCAATGCAATAACAGGAGCAGCAGTAACAATCCTGGAAAAGCAGAATGCATGGCTAGGATTGATAAGCATGACAGCAATAATTGCATTGACAGTAGTATATGCTTCTTCAATGAAAAGGAAATAAATTTTTTTCTTTTTTTTAATTAAATTTTTAAATTAGCCCTATTCTTTCTGTTTTTATGAAATGTGATAACTGCAGAAAAGAATCCCAGTGGCTGGAGATAATCGGTTCTGAATATATATGCCATAAATGTATTGGTAAAAATAAAGTGTTGGGATTGATATTAAGGACACATATAGATACATTTCAGTTTATTGTAAGAAAATTAAAGCCAAAAGATTATTCTGATCTGATGAAGATTTCCAAAGAAGATGTTGAGAAGATTGCTGATCTTAAAGAGCATGGGATTGAGCTGAGATAATATAGAAAAAAAATATTTAATTTAAAAAAAACTTTTAATTTGTAAAGTTTATTTTGAGATTATTCTAGTGAAACATTAACTGCTTTTGGTCCTCTATCGCCTTCTTCTACATCAAATGTAACTGCATCGTTTTCATGTAAAGTTACGCCTTCTTGTAGTGCTGATTGATGAACAAAGTATTCTTTTCCATCTTCGCCAGCAATAAAGCCAAATCCTTTCATTTCATTGAAGAATTTTACTGTTCCTTTCATTTTTTTACACCTCCATAGTTTATTTGTTAACTTTAGATTGGCAGTCATCGCAGTAATACTGCTTAGATTCATTCTTATTAACAACAAATCTTTTTTTACATATTTTGCAATATTTAACTATTTTATAATCTGCCATTTTATAAATATATTACAGCTATAAATAATTGATTACTTAAGCCTAAATTTTCAGATATATTCATTATTTTTACCTTTATATCCAGCAATTATATAGAAAAAGCGAAATGTCAAAACTGTCAATGCTCTCTCATCAATATCAATGCTCTCTAATAATAAGGAATAATTACCCCTTTATAAACTTTTTGGTTTGTAATAATCAATTAGTAGCGACATATTATCTTGCCTTATCCCATAATATCTCAAACTGTTTTCTATAACCATCTGCTACAACTTTGTCTTTTATTAGAACACCGTAAGGATTTTCTGTAAATATTGCAATGCCTATATAATCTCCAATTATAATCGTTTCCTGCAATTGAGCATATTCTTTTGGCAGAAATCTGATATTTGTTAGTCTCTTTTTATTCAATTCATTTCCAAATTTTTTGATAGATTCATCAAATACCTGTCTGCATGGTATTCTCTTTGAGATTCTTTTCACATGAAGATTTTTCCACCATGTTTCTCCCATCACTTCATAAGTTACTGCAGAACCTCCTCCAAAAGTATTATATTCTTTTCCACCAGAATTAAGCAAGATATTATACATCTGATTTATTCCTCTCTTGCCTTTGAAGATCTCTCCAAAATTCTTTATTTTGGATAGTTTCTGTTTTTGTTTTAATTCAGGAAGGAGGTTATCAAATCTTTTCTTTTTATCATCAATAAATTCATGAAAATTTTCAGGATCAGTTGCTTGATATATTTTCTTTTTTCCTTCTAATATATAGCTTATAATGCCTTTTTCTATCAATGTATTCAATGCTCTATGGACAACAGAATTCTGAAGCCCTGATTTTTCAAGGATCATTCCTGCTGAGCTTGTTCCTAATTCTAATAAAGCTATGTAAACTTTGATCTCTGCTTGTGTTAATCCTAAATCTTCTAATATTGATGTATCCATAATCTTAGTATGATTTAGTTATTTATAAATCTTTTTATTATAGTCTCAATTGGGAGGATAAATATTATTATATTCTACCTGTTACCATTAGATTATGATAATCGAAGAATTCGTTAAAGGATCAGGGCAGTATGTTATATTACCAGAAGGTATGGAATTAATGGATAAGATAACAGATTTGTTGAAAGAGTATATTGCAGAAGAATTAAGATTTAGAAAAGTGTCCTTGCCTAAGATTGTTCCTAAATCAACTTTGGAAAAAGCAGAAATTTTTGAAAAATGGGACCAATACCTTATTGAAGTAAATCCATATCGTTTTCCAGAAGGAGAAACAAAAGGAGTAAAAGAAAGATATTTCATGGACCCTTTGCAGTGTTTGGCTTTCTATCAATCATTTGAAAATAAAATAATAGAATCTCCAATAAGATGGTATGATCAGTCAGGTCCAACTTATAGAAATGAAGATCTAGACAAGATAATTCCAGGGATAAAACAAAGAGAATTCCATAGAGCTGAATTTGTTTATATGGGTCCTCCAAAAGAAGTTGAAAAGATTGCAGACCAATGCTTGGTTCAGTTAGAAAAACTTTGTATAGATATTGGATTAAAGTATAGAATTGTTCCAGGAGACAGCTGTTATGATAAGGGCGATATTGAAGTAAGAGATATAGAAGTTTTTATTCCAGGCTATAAGAACAAAGAAGGGGAACCTTGGTTAGAATTAGCAGGAGTTTCTAATAAATATGATTTTCAGATCAAGAATTTCAATATCCAGTCTAAAGATAGAAAAGAATTATGGAGCGGCTGTATGGGAATTGGATTAGACAGATTTATGACAGCTGTATATAAAAATGGCATTGACTTATAGATTTGAAACTCCAAAATATCCTGGAAATATACTTTATGTTAATCTTATTACAGGATATAGCTGCACAAATGACTGCTTATTTTGCAGCAGACCAAGAACAAAAAAAGATATTGGAAAACCAAATATCTATGAAAAAAAAGCAGGATCTTTTCTTTATTTAAGTAAATCTCCAACTGTTGAAGAAGTAATGTGTTCAATAGATTCTGAAATAAAAGAAGATGATCAAGAAATTGCTATAATAGGTTTAGGAGAACCATTGATATACTTGCCAAAGGTTGTTGAGGTAATTAGAATAGTAAAAGAAAAATATGATATTAAAACAAGAATCGATACAAATGGTTTAGTCAAATGCCTGTATGAAAATCCAACAGAGATATTAGAAAAATCAGGGCTTGATGAAATCAGAATCTCACTTAATG
>JAHWIB010000065.1 GCA_019322815.1 Candidatus Woesearchaeota archaeon
ACAATTCAAAGATGTAGCCACAACAACCCTTTGGCCTAATGTTCTTACTACTGTTGCAGAGCTTGGTACAACATCTTTTCAGACAGGCATTGAAGTTCTAGGAGGCTGGAAAATAATCAGTCTTTTTGCTATTGGATTTGCTTTACTTGTTAGCAAGAAAGGAAAAGGACATGTTTTTGTTTTTTATTCAATACCTTGGTTGATTGCAACTTTTTATGCAGCATCAACAAGCTTGAGATTTGCGTTATTCCTTTCTATGTCAAGTTCTATAATGCTTGGAGTAACATTGAGCCTTATAATTAAATATCTGCTTGCGATAACAGAAAGTACAATTAAGATAAACAAATATTGGTCATTAGTTTTTTCTTTAGGCATCTGTGCTTTATTGATGGTACCTAGTTTTACTGCTGGATATGAAGTTGCTCATTTTAGAACTCCTTCTATGTGTGACTCTTGGTATAATTCATTAAAGGTGATAGAGGCAGATTCAGAAGATGCAATCATAACGAGCTGGTGGGATTTTGGACATTGGTTCTATTCTATCTCAAATAGGAGAGTCACTTTTGATGGAGGAGATCAAGAAAGAAGAATACATTTTGTAGGAAGAACATTATCTACAGAAGATGAACAAGAGGCCATCAATATATTAAGGATGCTTAACTGCGGCCAGGAAGGAGCATATAATTATTTGCTTAAACAAGGATATAATGAATATGATGCTTATAATAAACTTATGGAGATAATACATAATCCTCTGCCTCCTGAAGATGAAGAGCTTGCTAAACTTACTCATTGTGAAGATGTTATTCCTCAATATTTTATAGTTTCCCAAGACATGGTAAAGAAGGCAGGAGTATGGAGTCATTTTGGCAACTGGGATTTCAATAAGGCAAGAATGTATAATGACGTTACTATCAAGGGATTAACTCAGGAGAACTTTGTAGAGAAATATGATGAATCACCAAATACTTATTATGAGATAAAGAATACAGAGGCAGATCAATGGATAAGTGATTGGTATGGATATTTCAATCAGTTCTATTGTTCAAAAGTCAATGAGACATTTGATTGTGGTAATTTTAATTATAATACAGAAACTAAAGAACATAATGCTGATAATATTTATAGTATTGTATACTTAGAAGATGGAGAACTGGTTGAAGATATATTAGGACCAGAAGGAGGAGCATCTATTATATTGACAGATGGAATATCTTATCTAGTTCATCCTGTATTAGCAAAATCAATGTTTACTAGACTATTCTTTTTTGATGGAGCAGGACTGGAACACTTTATAAAGTTCTCAGATATGGAGACAGTAAATGGGGAAAGGATTATAGTTTATAAAGTAGATTTTGGAGGTAACTAAAATGTTATTTTATATCTTATGGATATTATTAGGTTGGTGGCTTTTAGTTAATATAATCTCTATATGTGTATTAGCATATGCAAAGGTGGGGCTTAAGTCTATCTTATTATTGCTTCCTATGATATTGTCATTTGCTTGGTTAGTCATTCCTTTTTTTATGGTTGCTTCATTTATGTTAAATAGATCATTAAAGAAATACAGCTCAGGAGGTTATTGATGAAATTTTATCTATGGTTATTTTTGTTGATTATATTTATAGCATCTATACTTCCTGATATAGATCATATAAGATTGGAGAAGAAGTTCCCTTATATTAAAAATCTAAAATGTATGTATCTAGGATTCATAGGAAATATTGATGAATTTAATGCCTGCCCAGAAAGCACACATAAAGGAAGGGAATTACATAGCCCATATATTTGGGCATTAACGATTGGATTAACAATAGGAGGTCTAGTAGTAAAATGGGGTCTGGATTACAACATGCCTTAGCTGGAGCAATATTGGTTGTCTCAGTATTAGTAGGGATGAAATTACAGAAAAAGTTTCCAGGTATTTGGATATACTTCTTTGCAGCTATGGTTGGATTTATATTACATAATATGATAGATAGGTTCTTTTGGTAAGATGAAACTAAGCATAATAATTCCAGCATACAATGAGAAAGATACAATTAGATCTTTGCTTAAGAAAGTTAAAGATGCTAAACTATCAATCAAGAAAGAGATCATTGTAGTTGATGATGGAAGCAAAGATGGTACTACTTCATTATTAGATTTCATAAAAGATATTAAAGTAATTGAACATAGAAAGAATAAAGGTAAAGGTGCAGCTATCAGAACTGGCATCAAATATGCAACTGGTAATATCATAATAATCCAGGATGCAGATCTTGAATATGATCCAAAAGATTATCAGAAAGTTATCAACCCAATAATCAAAGATGAAGCAGATGTTGTTTATGGTTCAAGATGGCTCAAGCAAAAGAAGTGGGCTCACTTCACAGCATTTGTTGGTGGTAGATTATTAACATGGACATCTAGATTCTTCTGCCCAAGTATTAAGACAACTGATGAAGCAACATGCTACAAAGCTTTCAAAGCAAACATTCTGAAAGGGATAAAACTAAATTGTACTGGCTTTGAATTCTGTCCTGAAGTTACAGCAAAGATTGATAGATTAAAACTTAGATTTAAAGAAGTACCGATCAATTATTATCCAAGATCTAAATCACAAGGCAAGAAGATTAACTACAAAGATTTCTTTATTGGCATTTGGACATTGATCAAGTACAGTTCAATCTGGAGCCAAGGTTTAAAGTATTATTTTGTTGGAGGTTGCGGAATGCTTTTGAATTTAATCATGCTTTGGTTCTTTACAGAAGTGATTGGATTGTATTATATGGTTTCAGCTGCGGTTGCAATTTTAATTTCAGCAACTTCAGCATTTTTGATAAATAGGATATGGACTTTCGGATAGAACTAGATAACTTTTATAACTATCCTTATAGAAAGATTTAAATATTTTGTTGTGATTTATAGTATAATCTGCCGCAAAAACCGATGATTTAAGCGAAAAAAATTCGCTTAAGCGAACGTTAAGCGAAGCCATTTTTTCCTTTAAGCGAACGAAAAAATGCCTTAAGCGAACGTTAAGCGAAAGGCCTTAAAATTTGCAAGCGAAATGGCAGAAAATAATCAAATTCCTAAAGAAGTAGAAAATTTCTTAATAGAGTTCTATGCAATAATAAAAGAGAAGATAGTAGGAAAAACTAAGCAAGGAGGCTATGCAATACAAGGATGGAACGGATTTTTAGGTTGGGCAGAGAAGCAAATAATTGATTTTTCAGATAAAGGATGGCCTAAAGAGAAGATTTATGAAGAAAAAGTTAAACCTTTTTGTGAAGATAAACTAAAAGAACATCAACCAGGAGGACTTTTGCCTGGAAAATCTAGAAAAAGAAATGCTCCAGATGAACCAGAAGAAGAACCAGAAGTAAGTGTAGAAAAACCAGATCCACAGCTGGATCAAGATGAAAGGATCAAAGATGAAGCAGAAAGAAAATATCAACATGATTATATATCTAGGAAAAATGAAGTAGGGGTTTTAAAAAATAGGATTGCTACTTTAAAGCAAGATTATGATGAAAATACAAAAGACCTTAAGATCAAATGTTTGGATGTAACAAGAAGACAACATCCAATAATTTGCTCAATATTTAGATGTATGGATAGTACTGAAAAGGCATATAATTTTATCATTAAAGCATTGGATGCTTATATAGAAGAAGATGATTCAGCAGAAAAAACCAATAGTAAGGCAGCAGAATTTTATACTAATAAAGTAAAATCTGAAATTAAAAAGATAGAAAAATCTTTGATGATTGATCCAGAAATATGGATTGAAGGAGACTTTAAAAATTGGGTTATCAACTTTTATTTTTTGGATGAACAAATAGATGAAATAATTAATGAAGAATAATGAGAATAAGAAAATTTGATAAAAAAGAAGAGAAGCAATATTTTCAGATAAAAGATCATGTTTTAGCAGGCATTACAGAAACTGGAGAATTTTTGCTGCTACCAAAACCAAAAGAGAATGTTGGAGTTAAGATAGGCATCTATGGAGAAACTCAATCTGGTAAATCTATTTCATTAAATGCGCTTTGTGATAGGATTCATTATAATTGGGGAGCAAGATGTTTCTTAGCAAACGATAATCAAAGCAGAAGCCATCATCATCAGTTTCCAGAATGTTCACCAGAATTTCTTAAAAAACTTAAATATATAAATCAGGAACCAAAAGGATTGCCTTTAGTAATGTGTTACCCTATGACAAAAACCTTAAGAGTTCCATCACATGTTCCAAAATTAAAATTAAGCATTCCTCTTTCAGAATTTATAGCAAGGCCTGAAAACTTCATAGGGAAGAAATTAGGAGCAAGTGCAAAATATTTTTCTGATCTTAAAGAAGATTTTTTAAACGCCTCAAATTTTGAAGATATAAAAAAGATTCTTGCAGAATCCATTAAAAAAGGAACCATCCCAAAAGGATCAGCTACAAAAATAAGATCTACTTTAAATGAACTTGTAAATGAAAAAATCTTTGATATTGATAACAATGAAGGTGTTGGATCAGTAAAAATATTTATGGAAGAACATGATGATTATGCTGAAGTAGATCCAATAGTAGCTTTATTGATGAAAAATCTTATTCCTGTACTTGTCACAGAAAATATTTGGTCTTATTCAAAAGATTTTATGGCATCAGTATTTGAATATTATATGAGACAGATTCTAGAATCAAAACAAGAAGGACAGCCATTATGTAATATTCCTGTTTATGCTTTTGTAGATGAGTTTAATACATTAGTTACTAAGGAGACAGATACAATCATAAGATGGGTTACAGAAGGAGGAAATATGCAGGTTGGATTAGTTTGGTGCGGACAGAACTATGCAGA
>JAHWIB010000018.1 GCA_019322815.1 Candidatus Woesearchaeota archaeon
AACCTGGCCTTTTGCACTTTGAATTAATTTCTGGACATAGAAATAAACTTGATTTAGATTAGGAACTTTTTCAATTAAAAAATCAGGATATAAGATAATAGTTCCTGTATTAAATATCTTATCAATAAAATTCTGCCTGAAAGAAACATGTACAACATTAACATAAGGCATTTCTTTTCCTTTAAATCCAACCTGTGCTGAATAAAATAAATATTTGTTTTTATTTGTTTTCTGTATTAATAATATAATCTCTAATATTACTGCAATAACCAAAACAATAATTGCCCCGATTGTCACATAAAATTTAATAGAATCCTCAACTTCCAATAAAAAAAGATTAAGCCATATTGCAAAATAAAAAACAGCTCCTAAACTAATCAGTTGTAATATTTTAGGGATCAAAACTCTTTTTATATCCTGCTTTAATGCATATTGAGGTTGTTCATCATTCATTCTATCACTCTTTAAAATGGGCCCACCCGGAATTGAACCGGGGACCTCCGCCACGTCAAGGCGACGTCATAGCTTCTAGCCGCAAAGCAAGCTTTGCAGGTCACTAGACCATGAGCCCGTTATTCTGAAAGAAATAGAGACATTATTTAAATATTTTTATTTAGGTTAAGAAAAAAGTGCTGCGAATCTTTTAACTCCCTCAACTAATAATCTCAGAGGTATATATGTTTTTTTTGTACTTGCTAAATCAGCAAGATCTTTATATTCATCATATACTTGATTATTTATTAAAAGTATTTTTCTATCTGGTAAATTTGCTCCTTCTCTAGTTTGATAACATCTTTCTGCTATGACTCCAAATGTACCATGAAAGAATTCAATTTCTTTAGTTTGCATGCCATATCTAATAACTTCTTCTAAAGTTAATTCAACTCTTAAAAGTGAAGGATCAATTTCTGGATGAAATTCAGTTACTCTTCTAGTATCTTCTCTTATTCTTTCAGCAAGAGCAGCTTTTTCATTATCAGCATAATTTTCAGGGCAGTTTTCTGGTAAGTGTCCTAATGTTAGTACAAATTCTCCTGCACAGCCAACTATTCCGCTATATTTTGTTTTTGTCATCCCAATAAGGTAGTAAATTTAAGTTATTTAAAAAGCTATGGGGTTTTTTAAGCAGCCTTTAATCCAGTCTGTTTCATTAATCTAAGAATTCTGTTTCTTTTTAATTCAATTATTTTAATATCATCAAATAATAAAGGAAGTTTTTTCATTTCTTTTTCTAAAGCCCATTTCAATAGGTTCATTTCAGTAATCATCTTACCAGCTTCCCAACGCAGAGCAGGATAACCATCCCTAATATATTCCACTATTGTCCGTAATGTTACTACCCTTCCTCTAAAGTATGAATGAGTAGGTGATGTTTTAAATGTACCTTCTTTGCTCTCACCACTAAGAATTTTTAACATATTTTCATTATCTCTTTGTATAATTCTTATAGACTTTTTAATAATGTTCTGCCTATCTTCAATATCTTTCATGACTGAAATGATTACAGCTAAATCCTTCAATTTCTCTTGTAATCTAAGTTTTCTATATTTAACACTTTTACTTAATGTAATTGATCTTAATATTCTGTCATATTTTTCGCTTTGTTTTGCTTCAGCAATTATGATCACAGCAGTTCTGCGTATCTTTCTTAATTGATTTAATTTATCTATTGTATGGGACCTTAGGTATAGAAATGCATTTAAGAGTGCATTTGATAATTCTTTAAGTTCAGAACTTTCCCTTTTGTAGACTTCTTTAAATAGTTGAGGAAGTTCTGTTGATATATTGCAAAGCTCCTGAACTGCAGATCGTTCCTCTTCAAATATAGATTTTTCACCTTTCTCTGTCCTAAAAATACTGCCTGCAGCCTTAATAACCTCTCGAATCTCTCTTTCTTCAGGCGCCTCTTCTGTTTGTCCTATTTCCTCTATAGCAGCTTCCTCAAAACCTAATGTTTTCATTAAATTATTAAAACTGATTTCAATATATAAATTTTTTTATTATAATCTTTATCTTTTAAAAATAGAAACATTATTTAAGTTCTATCATTTACCATTAATAATGCAATTTTTCAAAAAAAAGAAAACAGAAGATATAGAAAAAGAGATAGACAGAAAGATAAAAAAATTTGTAAAAAGATTTGGAAAGACAAAAGAGATAAAAGAATTAACTGAAATGACTAAACAAGACAAACTAAAAGATGATTTTTTTGATATTATTTTCAAACTAAGCTATATATCCAATAAAAGACAAAGACAGCAGTTAATAAAAAAAGCAAAAGATCTTTCAGATAAGATACCAGAATTAAAAGGATGGCCAAGTGATTCTAAAAAATTCTGGGATGCCGAAGCATATGCCTGGCTAAGCAAGATACCAAGAAAAATAAGAGAATCAATAAAACAGGAATTGATGAAAAGGATTCCATCAGGAAAGATTAATCTTTCATTAGGCTCTGGCTCTTATCCTTATATTGAAGAATCTATTTTATTGGATTTTTCAGCAGAAATGCTGAAATCAGTTCCTCCAATTAAATATAAAGCAAGATTAGAATATGATCTAGAATTAGGAAAACTGCCGTTCAAAAACAATTCCTTTGATACAATAACAATGGTTTTTATTATTGATTATTTAAAAAATATAAATTCTGTCTTAAAAGAAGTAAATAGGATTTTGAAGCCAAAAGGAAAATTGATTTTAGTTAATGCAAAAAAACCGATTGATATATGGTATAGAAAACATGAAGTAAAGCAGTATTCTAAAGATGATATCATATCTTTATTAAAACAGGCTGGCTTCAAAGTTAATATCAAGGAAAAAAAGATTGATAAGATTACTTTATTTATCGCTGAAGGATTAAAGTAAAATTTTTATATTAATTTATTAATATTGATTATTATGGAAAAAGAATTTATTGAAGCATTGAAATATGCTCTTGATTTTGAGGAAAAAGGAGAAAAGATTTACAGAGATATTGCTGAGAATTCTGAAGATGATTTTGTTAAGAATACATTTAATGGATTAGCTGATGATGAAGTTGTACATGAAAAAGTGATTAAAGGATTTATAGGAGGAAATGCTGATTTCTCAGAATTAAAGAAAGTTACATTAGATCCAAAAAGATTTTTTGGAACTGTTACAGAAGAGTTCAAGAAAAGAGCCAAGATGCATGGAGCTGAATTAAAACCATTTGACATTGGAATTGAATTAGAAAAGCAAAGCATTGCTTATTATAAAGAGCAATTAGAAAAAGCTTCTACAGAAGAAGCTAAAAAATTCTTTGAATTTTTAGTCAAACAAGAGCAATTCCATCTTAAATCACTGCAGCAGGCAAAGGATTTCCTAGGAGATCCTGAGAATTTCTATGTAGAGTTTGAGAGATGGAGTTTTGGTGGATAATATTAGTAAGATTTAAAAAGAAAACTTCAATCTTTTCCCACTGGACATTATTGCGTTAAATTAATAAACTAAATTACCCAATAGTATAGTATAAATAAAGGTGATTTGTTTATGAAAAATTTAACTCCAGAATTGGCAGAAATTCTTGGATTGCTTTGTGCTGAAGGTTCTCATATAATTTCTTATTCAAGTTATTGGGGAAAAGATAGAGGAAGAGATAGATTTTTTAAAAATGATAAATCAGAAAGAATTGAATTTTATAATAAAGATAAAAAATTATTACTACATTATAAAAGATTACTATTAAAAGAATTTAATTATAAACCCAACATTACAAAAGATAATAAGATTAATATTTGCAAAATTTCAATAATTAAAGAAATAACAAAATATACTAAATTAGGTCATCTTAAATGGAATATTCCTAATTTAATTTTGAATTCTAGTGAGAATAAAAAAATTTCTTTTTTAAGAGGATATTTTGATGGTGATGGAACTATAAGTAATAGAATAAGGATGTTTTCAACTAATAAAAAAGGATTAAAACAAATTTCTAAATTATTAAAATATTTAGATATTAGACATACTTTTCAAGGACCCATACTAAAAGAAAAACGTAAACCCTTATATATAATCCAAATTAGTGAACAAGAAAGGGAAAGATTTTTAAATAAAATTCAACCAGTTTCAAAGAGACCAGATTTTTTATGCGAGGGTAAAAATCAAGTTAATTCTTGATTTTCCTCAGAGCAAAGTCTGGTCAAATGCGCAGGACTTAAGTAATTTAAGTGTTGAGGCTCTTGCCGATGATATCAGCATTTGAAGACATCCTGTCACTTAGTGTGTCCGTGGGTTCGAATCCCATCCCTCGCATCTCTATGAGATGCAGGCTGTTAGAAATGACAGCCCTCGCATTTTTTATTGTTCTAACATCCATCACTTTTATAAACAACTTATATATCTTAAGTCAAAAGAGTTCTGTTTAGATTGATTAGAAAATGGATGAAGAACAAAACTTTGTATTAAGAGGTAAAGAGCAGGTAAATAGATTCTATTCAGTATTAGAAGAAAGCCTTAATACAAGAGGTACTTCTCATGATTATAGAGGTGTTTCACCTGACGAAATTCCGCTTATAAAAGATCATTTTGAACCTTCTAAAAGCAGCCTAGGATGGACTGAAGTTCATAATGTTTATGAAGTAAAGGGAAAAAAACAAGGAGTTGTTCTTGGCACAATTGATTTTAAAGCATATTATGAAGCAATTAGATATATAGAAGATGGTATAAGAAGTTCAGGGCCAAAAACTAAACATGTTAATTATATAGCTTCTGTAAAGATTCAGAGAAAAATAAGAGAAAAAGAAAAAGATGCACTTGATTTTATTGTTGCAGAGATTTCTCCAGACACCAAAGATTAAGATATTTTGTTTTCTACAAAAATTTTATAAATAAAATTCAAATCTAAATTCTTAACGCCTCTGTAGCTCAGTGGTGGAGCGTTAGGGAAACCCGCTAGACCTTGGTACTGTGCTAGACAAAAAGGTAGAGGTCGCGAGTTCAATTCTCGCCAGAGGCTTATTTTCTGCCTAAATTTACCAAAAATTTATATAATCCAAAGTATTAATAGTACTTGGGGAGTAGTATGTTGACAAGGGAAGAGATAGAAGCTTTTAAAGCTAAAAAGCTTGAAAAGAGGTATAAGGATATCTTTAGCTCAAAAGATATGCTTGACAAAGTCACTCAGCTAGATAAAAAACTGGAAAAATTAAGGTCAGGATTAAAGCTTTTTGATCATGATCTAGAAGAAGAAAAACAAAAGATTCAAAGGATCTGATTCTAAAATTTTCCTAAATTCAAAAACGCTTTTATATTGTTATAAAAGAAATGAGTATCATCTATTAATTCATCAGCAAACCTGTCTGTATGAAATTTATATATTATTCTTTCAAACATATTTCTGAAAAAATAAAATAATGGTTTCTGCTCCCATCTGAACTCATAATCAGTTGTTGTCCATGCATCAAAGATGATAGAAATATTTCCTTTGTTCATTATAGTTCTTACTTCATCTTTCATAACTTCAACATCAGTCATATTTGTAATATAAACTCTCATCTTAACCATTAAAACAAAGTAGTCTGTTTTCTTCTTCACAGGTCTTAGCTCGATGCTGAATTCCCTGCCTGTTGATTTTATTACTTCTTCTCTTCTTTTTTCCCCTTTAACATAGCCTTTTTGCTTTATTATATTGTCAATTGCTTTCAATAATTCCTTTATATCAAAAAGCCCCTCATAAGTCAATTCCAGACCATCCAGATAAAGTTTTTTCTCAGACATGCTTATCATACCTATATAGATTCAAGAATCTTTGGATTCTTCCGTGAATATCATAAACATCATTAACAAGCCATTTCTCAAACTTAGTAAAATAAGATCTGAAAACATATTTATCAAATAAGGTCCTTAATAAGAAAAACATCGGCTTGTCTTCCCATTTCTGGTCGTAATCACTCTCTAAATAGCCGTCAAAAATCATCATTACCTTTCCCTGGTTAAGCCTTAATTTTACTCCCTGCTTTTCTATTTCAACATCCTTAATATTAGTGAATCTCATCCTTATCTTTATGATGTTCTTAAAATAATCTGTTGTTTTTTTCCAGGGAAGCATTTCTATCTCAATGTCTTTCCCAGTAGGCATAACCTGTTCATAGTTCTTTTTCTCCCATTTATCATAATTTTTCTCATAAAACCATGAATCTATTGTCCTGTACAATCCATTCAAATCAAAGATTCCTTCAAAGGTCAGCTTCAGCTGGTCAATGACTAATTTCTTCTCGCTCATGCATTATCACCTAAATAGCCTTCATATTCGTATCCTTTTGCTTCCATATCCAAGAAATCTTTAATAATCTTGTGCAGCCTATAAGTCCTGTAATATAGTTCATCATAATATATTGATTCAATTTCTCTTCTCATTATATATTTCATCCACCAATCTCTTACAGCCATCCAAAAGGTTGAAGTCTCCCATCTCTTTTCCCAGTCCAAAGTAAGTGTTCCCTGGATATCAATCTGCAGTCTTGCATTTGTCAATGTTTTTTTAATTCCTTTTTGAACAACTTCTACTTCAGTCATATCCCACAAATGAATATCAACTGTAATTGCATGCATGTAGAAATCAGTAACTTTTTTATCCCCTGTAAATGTGATTTCCTGCTCAGCTCCAAACGGGCTAGGCACTTTATGCTTGTATTTTGTTTCATGAAACCAAAATCTTCTTGCCTTAAGCCACTGCACCATCACGTTATATAATCCATCAAAATCAAACAAACCTCTATATCTAATAGTTAACTTTCTACTGTTAATTGCTGTTGGATATGCCATTAATTTAATAAAGAAAAAAAGAATATATAAAAGTTACGAAAATGCGAAGCATTTCGTAACCTCAAAATGCTAGAAGCATTTTGTTGGTTTCTTCTTATTTCTTCATAACAACCTTGATCATGTCTACCATTCTATTGCTGTATCCCCATTCATTATCATACCATCCAAGCACTTTTATAAATTTTCCATCAATTACATTCGTATTTTGTGCATCAAAGATGCATGAATGAGGGTTTCCAACAATATCTGAACTAACTAACGGTTCCTCGCTATATTCTAATATCCCTTTTAATTTTGCTGACTTGAATATTTTATTAATCTCCTCGATCGAAGTGCTTTTTTCAATTTCACATACAAAATCTGTTACAGATCCGTCAGGAACAGGAACTCTAACTGCAATTCCATCTAATTTTCCTTTTAGTTCTGGAATAACTTCTGTAACTGCTTTGGCTGCTCCTGTTGTTGTAGGAACAATGTTAACAGCAGCTGCCCTCGCTCTTCTAAGATCCTTATGAGGGCCGTCTACAATCCTCTGGTCTGCTGTATAGGCATGTATGGTTGTCATAAATCCCTTTTTTATCTTAAAAGCATCATTCAAAACCTTGACCATCGGAGCTAAACAATTAGTAGTGCATGAAGCATTTGATATAATCTGTTCCCCTTTGTATTCATTATCATTAACCCCTAAAACTAATGTCTTAACAGGAGTATCTCCTTTTGCCGGAGCAGATATCAGAACTTTCTTTGCACCAGCTGTTATATGTTTTTCAGCCAATTCTTTTGTTCTAAAAAAGCCTGTAGATTCAACTACAACATCAATCTTCAATTCTTTCCAAGGAAGATTTTCAGGCTCTCTTTCTGCAAATACTTTTATTTTCTTTCCATCAATTGATAATTCTGAATCTGTTGATTTGACCTCCCCAGGAAAAATACCCTGAACAGAATCATATTTGAATAGATGGGCTAATGTCTCATTATCAGTCAAATCATTTACTGCAACAAACTCCAAATCTTTATTATTCAAACCTGCTTTTAGAACCATCCTTCCTATTCTTCCAAAACCGTTGATAGCCACGCGAATTTTTGCCATGATAAACACCTCTTTATTTATGCTTTGAATTATTTATATAAATAGTTTTCTTTTTTAAAATAAAACAGCTTAGTAGAAAATCTCACCCTTTTGGGTTAGTGAGAGTTGAAAAGGCTCGTGAGACTGCTCAACTCTAATGCAACATCATGCGAAGCCTGAAGGTTGCACGTAGCGAACGAGAGATTTTCTACAGAGCCAAATAAAACAATAAGTTTATATAAAATAAATTATTTCTAAATCCAATGAAAAAAAGAGATTTAGTTTTAATATTAACTATTATGCTTATTCTTTTCAGCAGTTTTGTATCAGCAAGAACAACCTGCGAAACAAAAGGATGTGATATAATTATAACATTAAACATTTCTTTTGCAGGAGCAACGAATGCTCAAATAATCAACTGGGCAAATGAAATAAGCAATGTTTGGAATGGCAACGGCCAAAAATATGGGCAATGTAAATGTAATGTAAAATTTAAGGTTAATGCTAAAAGTGTAAACAGCTGCACTCCTAAGCCTGCAGGATATCATTGCGTTGATGTTCTGCCTTGGAATGGAACTGATGAAAGTCTGCCTGCATTGCCTGCAGGGCCAAGAGCAGGAGAAAGAGTCACAGGGTATATGGGCAAGACAACACAAAGCCCTTCCGTAGGTGGAGCCAGTATAGATGGAGAATGGAGCGACCAGATGAGCAGGCCGGTTAATCCAAACAACCCTCAAGCAGGAAATTATAAAGATGCTGCTCATGAAGCAGGCCATATGATGGGATTGAATGATGGAGAAGGAGGAATAATGAATTTTACTTCTGGTGCAAACGCAGCTCCTACTCAGGCAAACATTGATAATGTCGTTAATAGGATGTGCGGCCAGAATGCCTGCCCAGATAGATGCTGCTGCGGAAACGGGCAAATAGACAGAAATAAAGGAGAGCAATGTGATCCTTTCGCGGTTCCAGATGGATGCTCGCAGCAAGAATCCTGCTGCCCTATCTGCTGCAGCTGTGCTCCTTTTGGCCAGGAATGTGATCATATTAGAACAGTTGATCTAAGCCCTTTTATTGAAGCATATAATTCTGAAGTTAAAAATAATCCAACTATAGCAAAAATATTTGCAAATCAAAAAATAAACTTGTATATTGAAGGAGCAGAAGAATATTCAATGATAACAAGTGATTTAGGAATAGAACAAGCAGAGCAAGGATTCCTAGAAGATCCTACAATGAATGTTTTTTCTGATGTAGAAACATTTGAGGATATATCAATAGGAGATTTGGGATTTATGGAAGCTCTGGATCAGGGAAGAGTAACATATGAAGGAGTTGGTTTTGTTAATTCCATCAAATATGGAGCATTGAATTTGATTTATAGCATATACTCATTTTTTGCAGGAGAAGAGGAAATACTGCCAGAAGAGCCTGTACCTTCTGATTGTCCTCTAGTCTTGCCGGAAGAGATTATTTAGGAAAAAGCATAAGATTTTTAAGTGAACTACATTCTTATTTTTTTTAAGAGGTGATATAGCCTCTAGGTTATTCTAGGGCTTTGGGGATTAAGATGGAAAGAGAAACTGGAGATATTGGTGCTGAAGTAAATTCACAAGAAGATAATGCAAGATTAAGAGAGAGAAATGCATATTTAGAAGGAAAAGTAATAGAATATGAATTAAGATTAAGAATAAATCAACCTCCTCAAGAAATGATTCTTGGAGAATATCTTAGTAAGTTAAAAGATCCTTTAGAAAGAAAAAAAATTATAGGAAAGAATGAAGGCATTGTTATTACTGATGTAAGAGTTGCTGATTATAGTTTCAAATATGATTATTTAGTTCTTGGTCTTATGCAGGGTATGCCTATTGTAGGCATACCTTTTCTTATAGGAGAAATATTTGGAAGAGGAGCTTTAAATTATGTTAGTGTCACTCTTTCTGATGATAAAGGAAATAAGGTTAAGTTTAAACATTTTTGTCATAAAGATGTACATCCTACTGTTAAAAAAATATTAGATTCTTATGTTGGAAGAAATACATCTAAAGTTCTTGTAAGATCAACTTCTTCTAGAAATCATTTTATTGAAGGATTTGTTCTTGCTGATAATTATTTGAAATTATGATTTCTTGATCTTCGCAATAAAAAAAAAGCGCTCAGGGCAAGTGTAAAGCTATATTTTGCGTATCTTTGATACGAAAAAACCCTCAGTATCATTGTCCTGAGGCCATAATCTCAAACATTTCTTGATAGATGGATCATATTTCTTTCCATCAAATTCTAGGATTGGATCAGATCTTTTTAATTCATGTAGTTTTATCTCTTCTAATTTGGCATTTGGATATTTTTCCAATAAATAATCAACAACACCCTCATCTTCTTCTGGCTCTAAAGTGCATGTAGAATAAATTATTGTTCCGCCAGCTTTCAAATTATTAAAAGCTGTTTCCAGTAATTGTTTTTGTGTTCCTGATATTCTTTTTACCATATTAGGATTCCACATCCTCAATGTTTTCAATGATTTTCTTATTGTCCCTGTTCCAGAGCAAGGAGCATCAACCAATATCCTGTCAAACTGAATATCCTTAAAAAATCTGCCGTGCATCAATGTAGCAATAGAATTAGTGATTCCCATCCTCTGCAGATTAATGCTAAGGGGTTTCATCCTGTCTCCTTTATAATCATTAGCAATTAAAATCCCTTTATTCTGCATATATTGTGCAATCTGCGTAGCCTTGCTTCCAGGAGAAGCAGCAATATCAAGAACTTTTTCTCCTGGTTTTGGATCCAAGACAATCGGAGGGATCATGCTTACAGCTTCCTGAACATAAAAATAACCAAGCTGATGTTCAATCAAATTTCCAACATCTCTTCTTTTTTCTTCACCTTTGCCTTTATGCTCAATCCAGAATCCTTCTCTGCACCACGGCACTTGTTCTAGTTTCCAGTCTTTTTCTAGTCTTTTTTTAATATCATTGATAGAAATCTTTAATGTATTTACTCTTATGCTCCTTCTCAAAAAACTAAGTGAATATTTTTTAAACTCTTCAAAATCAGTCAATTTTTCATATCTCTCAATAAACTTATCTTTAAATTCAATTTCCTCTGAATTAGGCATTAATTCAGGCATATGTGTTAAAATTTTAAAATTCTATATAAATTTTAGCAAACTTTATATATGATTAGTACTATTTTAAGCTTAAATAAGTATTTAATTAGTACTAAAATGAAATTACAGGACAATAAAGGCCAGTATAAATTGACTATTCCTAAAGACCTTGCTAAAGTTAAAGGCTGGAAGCAGGGCACTGAATTAGCTGTTGTAATGAATCAAGAAGGAGATCTAGTCATAAAAGAAATCAAAAAGAAAAGATGAACAAAGACAAAACAATAATCCAATTATCAGTAATGGTTCTTATCCTATTAGCTACCTTTACTTTATTTAAAGAAGCAAATATAACTGGCTTAGCAGTATATGAAGAATCAACAGCATTTGAAGCAGAAGGATTGACAGTTACAGGAGAATATTCTATTTCTTCTAATTGTGCTTGTACAGATCCATCTAATCAATGCATCAAACATTCAGGCAAGAAAAAAACAGGATCAGTAGAATATGAATTTGATCTGGAAGATGGGCTATATGATATAGCTATGAAACATTGCCCTGAAGATGATGGCAATGATATCTATAAATTATATGTTAATAATAATTTTATAAAAGCATTTGAAGAGACATCAGATTCAGGAATCTGGGAAGAGCATATCTTTGATAATATTGAGCTGAATCAAGGAGATAATGTAAAAATAAGCTGCACAGACCCGGAAGATTCAACATACTGCAGAATTGACCAGATAATATTCAAAAAGATAAGACAAACAGTTGATGTGAATGAAACAATTGAGGATGCAGATAAAATACCGATAAATTCAACAATAAGATGGATCAGGTCTGGTGAAGTTATGCAGGAATCATCAGGAGAGATTCATAATTATAAATTAGAGCAGGGTGATTATGATCTAGAGATTATTCCTGATCATAAATCAATCAAAAAAATAAGATTCAATAAAAAAGTAAATTCAGATATTTCAGATATTGTAGACGTTGATGAAGATCCTTCTCCTGATACTGAATACAGCCAGACATATGCAATTGAACCAAAAGATCCTGAAATAGAAGATGCAACAGTTACAATAACTGCAACAGGAACAGAGTTATTTAAATGCAAAGAATGGGATTTTGAGAATAGAGAATGTGAAGAAGAATGGTTTAAATTAATGGATACAATTCCAGGGCAGGAATATTCATTTACTGTTGACTGCGGTTACAAAGAAAAAGGAGGATGCACTTGTAAAGGCATCAGGTTTGTTGATTTATTTTCCAGCTATTCTTTGACTAATGGTAATTCATATTCTGTAACAGTAGAAGTATTCAAAGGTTCAGGAACGAGTCCAAGCAGCTTATTGGATTCAGAAACAATTAATTTCAATTCTCTTCCCAAATATTCAATTGACAGTAATCCAGGAGATTCATCAAGAGGAAACCTAATAATAGAAGAGATAAATCAAAGCGGAATATTGATCAAGTTCCACAACACAACTCAAGGAAGATTATTAGGAGATAATACATTTAAAATAACAATTGATTCAAATACACTAGGTCCAGATACAATTCACCTGTCTTGTTCACAGCCAGTAGATATTGGAGATGATTTTGGAGATTTTAAAGTTATAGATATAGATAAAATATTTTCAGGCTCTGATTGCCAACTGCCTGTATTAAATCTAATATCCATAGCAAATAATTCAGTTATTAATACAAGCAATGTAACATTAGAATATACTGTTTATGATACAGATCAGACAATCTCTTACTGTGAATTAATAATAAACGGTTCAGTTTACCAGACAGATTATTCAATCATAGAAAATATTCCTCAATATTTCAATATCAGCCTGGCAAATGGAACTTATTCATGGTCAGTTAACTGCACAACATCAAATAATTATGAAGCTGCTTCAGATACATGGTATTACAATTAGTTCAACAAGCCCAGGAGACAAGCCGCCAGAGATAAAACTAAATTATCCTCCTAACATCTTCAACGCAGAGGCATTTGATAATTATACTTTGACATTCAACTGCTCTGCAGAAGACAAGCAGGGAACAAATAAAGGAATAAAAAATATCTCATTATATTTAACAGACTATCAAAATAATAATTTCAATTTAAATGAAACAATAACCTTCAGCGGAACCAATCAAGAAGAAACAGCATTGTTTACAAAAACATTGCTCATAGGAAATTATACTTGGAACTGTCTTGTATATGACAATGGAAATAATTTTGACTGGGCTGCTAACAGAACATTAAAGATAAAGAAAAAACAAAATGAAACAATAAAAAATGCATCCTGCTGCTGCGGACTGCAGGTTTCAGCTGCTCCTGAAATTGCAGGCCAGAATGAAAAGGTTCTTATTGCTGCTGATGTATCCAATCTGCTTACAGGATTAGCTGCAACACCTTCTGAAATAACTGATCTTAATATCTCAATATACAAAGTTGACAATAACACATACACAACAATTATAATTGATATACCAATGACCTATCTGTCTGATGGCCTGTGGTATTATGAGTTTTATACTAAAAATAATGCAACAGGAACTTATATTGCTTCTGTAAAAATGCTGACAAACCAGACAACACCTTTCATAAAAGAAGCAAGCAGTGCATTTACAATCGGAGAAAAAATCAGCGGATTAACTATAATAGGAGTAAGCCCTGATCTGATAAATACAAACAAAACAGCAAGACTTGCTGCTGAAATCAAGTATAATGGAATTGCTGTTGATTCCAGCTTAATATCAAATGCAAGCTTGGTTATAGAAAAGATAAACGGCTCTGCTCAAAATTATACACCGCAGATTGATGATGGAATTATTTATTTGGATGGAGCTTTCAATGAAACAGGAATTTATTATCTTGACTGGACAGCAGCATACTTGATGCAGACAAGAACTGCAAGAGAGATTATTGTTATAGTTGACTGGGAAGAATTATTAGAAGATATCAATGAAACAGTTAATGTTGAACTTTTAAATCTCATAAAAGAAAATAGGCAGTATCTGCTTGAATTACTGACAGACATGGAATTCCTGCAGGAATTCAGTGAAGAAGAGATATTCCTGATAACAGACTCAGTAAACAGCATGACTAAAGTAATAGATTATCTGGAAAAAGGAGATATTACAAATGAAGAAGCTGAACAGCAGTTTAATCAGATCAGGCAGGACCTTGAAGATCAATTAGGCATCAAGCTGACTGGCTCAGCAATAGGCATAACTTCGGCAGATATCAAACCATCCCCATTCAAGAATTTAGGAGAAAAATTAAAGGATTGGAGATCTCTTTTGTTTTTTATATTATTGTTAATGGTTTCAATGACATTGATAATTATATTGATGCTGACAAGAATAATCAAGACTGGATACGCAGATAAGCCTATAAAACAGATAAAAATAAAAAGAAAACAGCCTAAAACATATGAAAAGAGGCGTTATGAGATCTTAATCGACAAAATAAGGCAAAAATTAGAATCAAGAAAAAGCAAACCAGTAGAGATACAGCCAAAATCTATCAGGATAAAAGAAGATTATGTCAATTCTTTGAATCAATTTTTACTAAATGCAGTTGATAAAGGATGTACAAAAGGAGATATCAAGATAATGCTGATAAATAAAGGATGGTCTAGATCATTTGTCGATAATTATTGTGACAAATTTTTTGAAGAAAATAAAGAAAAGTTTATAAAAAGAAAAATATAAAATATAAAAAATGAGGTGTTTAGATATGAAAAAATCTATAATTTTTGTTTTTTTGATAATAATTCTTAGTTCTTGTGCATATGCTTTAAATGAAATTGTTGTGTCTACCAATAAATTGAATTACTGGAATTCTGACACTCATACGATCTATGTAGAAAATACTGATACATCAACTACAAGAGTAGAATTCTCAATACCATCTGGATTTGCATTTAGTTCAAGTACTAATTGTACTGTTCCTGTTCCTGGAACAATTAGATGTGATATTCCTCCTGGTCAAAAATATCCTTTTCAAGTCACCTCCAGCGCCTCAGCATCTGAATATGGATTAACAACTTTCTCTCCAACAACAAACAATTCATATACAGGAAATAATGTAAGTTTTTTAAGAATAAAAGAAGATGAAATCTTCCACACATTAGTAGAATATGGAAGAGGCCGGGGCAATTATTTCTTTGACAGCATGGGCCAGGGATTAGCAGGATCAGGGCATACTGGCTCTGGATGCAGATATCTTCCAAACGGAACTTTGTTTGAATTAAATTTTCTTCATAAGATCCTTAATATACAGCAGTATTTTGGATTAGCTAATGCAGATGCTGAAAATGTAAGTTTTACCTGCACATATCCAGATAAGACTGTAGTCAGGCAGCATCTATCTACAAGTATCCAGAAGAGTGGAGGATTATGGACAGTTGCTTATTTCATAAGCCAGATTGGAGGTTCATGGGAAAGGATGGGTTATCTAGGAATGGACTTTGATGCTGGAGAGTATAATACAAGTCAAAATTTTACTATCAACTGTACAAACTTAATATATTCATTGCCAGCTGCATATGGTAATATAACTGTTTCTCAAGATTCATTTAATCTAGAGATAAGAGACAGGAATCCATTTAATGTCACTGCTTCAACAGCTACAGGAGCAGTAGGAAATGGAACACAAGAGGTTATTATTTCATATACAATCACTAATAGTGAAATCTACGATGCACAAGATGTTGTGATAGAGATTGAAGCTCCTCAATATGCTACATTTATAGGAACAAGAGGAGAATTATGGGGAGTTGGAAGAGACCAATATAGGATAGAAAAAACAGAGCTTCAAGCAGGACAAAGCGAGACAATTGAATTAGTTGCAAGATTTGACACATCAAATGCACCTAGTATCAATACATTGGCATTATCTCAAGGAGTTAAAGTGCAGTATATAACCTGCTGGGAATCTAATGCATATAACCCGCAGGAATATATACAATACCTAACAGTTGGAAATAATGTTTCTGTCAGTATGGGTACTCCTGTCAATGTAGTTGATATTGTCAATTTATTAGTTAATATTAACAACACAGTAAATAATGTTTATACAACAGTAAATGTAATAAACAATACAGTAGATAATATCTGGAATCTAACATGGCAGATCAACCAGTCAATAGCAAATCTTCCATATCAAGTATGGATCTATCCAACTAGAAACTTAACATATTATCCGCCTGTAGCTTCATACAATATTACAGTTACTGGTGGAGTTGGTGGAGCAGGAGGTGGAGTTGCCTGCAGATGGAATTCAACAGAGCATTATAACAATTCATTAGCAAGCTCAAACTCTTATCAAGTTTATGGAACAAGATGGCTGAGAGTTGACTATAATAATATATATAATGGTTCAGTAGATGTATATAGAACATGTTATAGAGCAGCTCCAAGTTCAACAACTGCATCAGGAGATATCTTGCAGGTTTTCTTATGCAATGATTATGATGGTTCAGGAAATCCAGAAACAGAAGCAGGATGTACTTTAATAGATGCTCATGATATAAATAGAGGAATCTTTTCAGCTGATAAATTCAAATGGGAATGCACAGATATTTTAGGAAAAGAAATATCAGGAAGCAACATCTCAGTGTTATTTGAATGTGAAAATTGCGCAGGAACAGCTGACAGCTGGAAGATTGCTTTAGATACTTTAGCATCTTCAACTTATACATTTAACTCGTCAAATGATGGAAGTTCTTGGACATTAGAATCAAATGAAAGTGTAGTTGAATGGGATTGGTGTCTTCCAATAGATTTTGGTTATGAAGTATGGAGTTATAACAACAGAACATTAACTGAAAATGTTACTTGTTCAGGAGGAACTTGCAATATAACTGCACTGCTTGATCAGTTTAATTGTACAGCAGGTCCTTCAACAAACAAGATGTGTGAGATAATCTATGCAATCAATACAACAACATCTAATATGTGGACTACAATACAGACAATCAACTCAACAGTAAATAACATCTGGAGTGTTACACAATCAATATTCGTTGATACACAGACAATCAATGATCTATTAAACTGCAATGGAACAACTGATACACCATTATGCTCTAAAACAGATGCATTGAACCAGTCAATTATCAGTTTAAACACAACTATTAACACAATAAACAATAATGTAAATTCAATAAACAACACATTATATGTTATGAATCAGTCAATAGCTAATCAGTTTAATTATACATGGCAGTTGATTGGTAATATCAGCATTAATGTAGGAAATCTAAGTGTATCATTGAATTGTTCTGACCCATCAAACAATTACAGCACTTCTCTTTGTGCTTATGTACAGAGAATAGAAACAAATACAATAACTATCAATAACACTGTTAACAATGCATTAAGTTTAGTTCAATATATCAATGGAACAAGATGGGGTAATATGACTGCATGGACTTTATACCAAGCAATATTAAACCAAAGCAATATAATAAGTAATAATTTCCAGCAGATCCTTACTGCTATATCAAGGCTTCAGGAATTCCAGGAAGAAATGGTATTTTTAGTTACAGACGCATTTAACCTGCAGCAGTCTGCAAGAAAAGATCTTGATAATGGAGATCTGGCATCAGCAGCAGAAAAGCTTAAAGAAGCAAATGATAAATTAAATGCAGCTGCAATGGGATTGGTTACAGCTCAAAATGAGGTCAGCGGAGAATCAGGAGACGGCAGCGGATTCAGCTGGGTAGTAGTTGCATTAGGATCTATAATAGCAATTGCAGGATTATTGTTTTATCTTGTATCCAAACCCAAGGCATAATTTTTTCTTTTTCTTTAGTTTTTTTAAAACAGAAACATTTATATAGTAGATTATACATTCTAAATGTATAAATTAGACATTAATAATGTATAATGAAAGTTGAAGTAGAGAATGTTGAAGAAGTTATTGACAGAAAGGTTGATTCTTATAGTACAAGCACCAGGATAATCATTCCAAAGAAATATGCAAACAGAAAAGTTAAAGTCCTGATTCTAAAAGGAGGGGTTAAAAGATGAGAAAAACCTGCCTCTATATGATAATATTATTAATGATTATCTCCTCTGCGTCTGCAATAGATTATTTTACAGACAGGATGAATTTTCCTCCAGGAGAATCAAGGCTGCACAACCAAACACTGGCTAATGATGGAGTTTCAGCTGTAATAATCAATGCAACAATACCATCTGGATTTAATTTATCTTCAACAGACTGCAGCCAGATCAATTCATCTTTAGTAAGCTGCTCAATTCCAGCAAGTTCAACTAAATATTTTACAATTACTTCTCCTAATGATTGCACAGAAGGAACAATAAATAAATCTTATTTAACAGGCACAAATTTCTCAGAAGAATTTACTTTTGTCTGCATTCCAGACAATAAGATAACTGACTGCAAGATTGAATATGGCCATGGAGATGCTAATTATCTTTCAGATGATCAATTATATATATCAAATGAGCCTGCATCAATATTCAACTTGTTAAGGATATGGAATATTGGCCATTATCTGACACCAGATGAAGCAGCACAAAATGCTACAATAATATGCCAGTATGAGCTGTATCCTGTAAGGACATATGGAAGAGTAGAGATAGATTATGGCAGTAAGATCAACGGAACATTCTTATGGGATTTGATTGAAAATGGTTATTGGTTTAGGATAGGTGTTGTAAGCCAAGATATCAGCGGAAAAAGTGTTGGAGATTATTATAATAAAACCTGTTCTAACTTGACTTATCAGTTTGAGCATCATCAGGTTATTGCTTCTCCAAGCAATTGTAATCTAGAAATAAGAGATCCAGAGCCGTTTTCATGCAGCATCAGCCAGCATCCTAATTTTTTAAGCAGGTCAATATTAACCATAACTAACAGCGAAAAATATGATGTTTATGATATATCTTTTGATAGACTGCTGAATGATATAAGATATACAGAAACTTACAGGCAGCTCAACAGCGGAAACAGCATATATTACATAATTGACAATACAACTGAATTTAACACAAGTATTTTTTATATACCAAGCTGGTATATCAATAGCAGGAATCCTAAATATTATAAGCAGGAATTAAGCTGCACTCCTAGTACTGTGAATAATCCGCCTTCTTTAGTACAGAATATTCCTAATCAGACATGGAACATGAATATTAATAATACAGATGCATTTGGTCTGGATAATTATTTTATTGATATTGATGCAGACAGCTTAACTTATACATATACTCCTATTGCTAATATCACTGTTGTTATAAACAGCTCTACAAATCAAGTCAGTTTTATACCTGATTTTAATTGGTATGGAACTAGAAACATAACTTTTTATGCAAATGATTCTATAAATACAACACCATCTAATTTGGTTATATTAAATGTTACACCTTGCGGAAATTCAATTGTTGATTCAGGAGAGCAATGTGATAATACTAACCTAAGCGGACAGACTTGTATAGGTTTAGGTTATGCAGGAGGCAGTTTAAGCTGTACAGCTTTGTGCACATTTGATACATCTGCCTGCACTTCATCTGCTCCTTCAGGCGGTGGTGGAGGTGGTGGAGGTGGAGGAAGACCATCTGCTCCTATAGTTGAAGAAATTGAAGAGGAGCCTGTTAAAGAAATCTCCCTTACTATAGTTGATTATCCTGAGAATATAGACTTAGAAGAAAGAGAATTTACTGTCTTTGCTGTTGTTGAAAATACAGGAGAATTATTGTTAGAAGATGTAAGATTAGAAATTGGAGATATTGAAGGATGGTCTGCTGAAACAATATCTTTAGGTGATTTAGGTATTGGAGAAAGCAAATCTGTTCAAATCAAATTTGTAAATGAGATCTGTTCTTCTGAATTTGTGATTATGCCAAGATTGGATATAAAATTAACTGCTAAAGAAGTGGAAGTTCAGGATGATAAAGATATTTCTATTGATATAAATATTCCTGAATTAAGTGTATCAACAGACAGAACAGAATATTCTGAAGGAGATGTACTTAGGCTTTGTATCATTTATAATAATATAGGAAAAGATCAAAAAGAAAAAATAGAGTTTGAAGCTAATTTCATGTATAATGAAGAAGAACATTATATCATAGACTATCTTAGCCCATATTCTGTCAATTCAGATAAAATATTGATAGTAACTAGAGATTATGTTCTTGAAAATGTTCCAATAACGTCTGATTATACAATTGGTGTAAAGATGTTTTTAAAAGGAGATCTTTTCTCTCAAAATTATTCAATAGCTGAAGCAGATACTGTAATATTCTTAAACGGGCTGATTGAAGATACAATACTGCAAAGAGAAGATAGTGTTTATGAATTTAAACATAATAATATGCAGCATACTGTTATTATAAATGAAGTGAATGATAATTATGTTGATGTTTCAGTTTTTTCATCCTCTCCGCAAAATGTAAGAATCAAATTATTAGAAACAGTCTACCTAGATCTAGATGAGGATAATGAAAATGATATCAGCTTAACTTATATGGGTATAAAAGACGGCAAAGCAGACATAAGAATAAAGATTCTCCCAAAACAGCCAAAAGTGCCTGTTAAAGCTGTAGATTCATATGAAGTTGGTTTGGGAGAAAAAACACCTACACTTGAAAAGCCAGAAGCAATAGCTGAAGAAACAATTTGGGAAAGATTCAAAGAGTTTTTTGTTAAGAATCTATTTAGGCTGGTTGTTATCTCTGTTTCAGTTATCATTGTCATAGTCATATTTGATGTATTGTTTTATTTTTCACCAGCATCTCATAAGTTTGCTGTTCAAACTAAAGATAAAGCTGCTGGATCTCTTAAAAATCTAAGCGATAAGTTTTTAAACAATAAAAGAATTTCAAAAGGTAAAAAGAGGTGAATTAGATGGTCTTTGTATTTGGTATTGATATTCCGCTTGTTGAATTAATATTTGTTCTAACATTGGTATTGATAGGATTATTTGCATTGATGATTTTTATTATAATAAGACAAAACAGATTAAACAAAAGATTAGAGTCTATTCTTAGTAAAGAAAATCTTGAACTGACAAGCCTTAAAAAAATAACCAAAGAAGAAGAAACAGAAGCTAATTTACTGAGAGCTATCAGGACAGAGCTTGACAGGGTTGTATATGGAGAAGCTTACGGAAAAAAACTTCAGGCTTTGCTGAAAAAGAAAGGCAGAAAAGAAGAAACTGAAAAAGAAAAGATTAAAAGGATGGCAAATTCCTTTTGGAAAGAGATTGTCAAGATAAGCAAAAAACAAAGACCTCACAAGCATATAATCTATGGAGATACAAAAACAATTAAGCTGAAGCCAAAGAAAAAAGCAGTTAAAAAGAAACGTTAAGAAAAGTTTAGAATTTCTACTTGGTTTTGAAATAGAAAAGTTTAAATACTAGTATACAAATCTGTATACTGAATAACAAGAACTAAAGAGATTTGCAGCTCTTTTTATATGATTTCTTAGGTTGCAGATCTTGGGGTGCTTTAGTTTAAGTTAAATAGGAAAATGGTAAACCCCAAAAAACCAAAAATTGGAATTTGAGTAGATTTATTTCTATTCAAAACATTAAAAAAATGAGGTGAACAGATAATGGAGGAAAAACAAAGAAAGGCCTTAGCAGTAGTGGTAGTTGTAGCATTGATTGCAGCAGCTTCTTTTTTACTGCCGCAGATAACAGGAATGGCTGTTAGCGGCGCAGGCCAGGGAAAAGCAAAAGGAAATGTATGCATGAAAGAATGCATGGGAATCAATGCAGATGCATATGATGCACAAAGCGACCTAACACAATATTGTGTATCCCAATGCAACCCTGCAATAGAGAATTCAGCTTGCGCAGAGCATGCAGACGGATGCTGCGTTCCATTCAGCGGAGACCCTGATTGCGGAGGAGCTGCTGGCGGAGGAGAAACTTGCTTCCTTGAAAGTGCTGTGGTATTAGATCCTGCTAAACAAGAAAAAGGAGCAATAAGCGGGAATATAGTAGTATGGCAGGACCTTAGAAATGGCAACCATGATATATATATGAGAGATTTGAGCACTGGAATAGAAAGCCCAGTTGCAACTGGTGCAGCAAATCAATTTACTCCAGATGTAGATGGCAATGTAGTTGTATGGTTGGAAAGTACAGATAGCGTCAATTATAAACTCTACATGAAGGATCTTATTACTTCAACAGTAACAGAGATAGCAAGTAATGTTAAAACAAATGCTCCAAAGATATCTGGCGGAAAAATAGTGTGGGTAAGTAAAAACACTGGAATCCAAGACATATATATGTATGATATAAGCTCAGGAGCTACAACACAAATAACAGATGAGTGGGCATATCAAGGTAATCCTTATACAGATGGTAATAGAATTGTATGGGAAGATATAAGAGCCGGCCTTCAGACAGATATATATATGTATGACATAAGCACAGGAATAGAAACACAAATTACTTCAACCATTAAAAACGAAGTGAAACCTAGCATAGATGGCAATAGAATTGTATGGGAATATAGTGAGTTACCTTATGAAATCTACATGTATGATATAAGCACAGGAACTACAACACAGATAACAGCAACTTCTGACTATTATGAACAAGACCCTGAAATATCTGGCGATTTGATAGTATATCAAAAGAGAAGTGTAGATGGTCAGATTTGGGATGTCTATATGTATGATATCAGTACTGGAACAGAAAGAGCAGTAACATCAAGCGCTTCACATGAATATGAATGCAGCATAGATGGAAATAAGATAGTATGGATGGATGATAGAAACGGAAACTATGACATCTACATGGCTGAATATACCTGCTAAAAGCAGGATTTTTCTTTTTTTCTTTTTATTTTCTTGACCATATAAGGTCCTTCTAATCTTCAAATTCAGCAATCGATTGTCTCAAATTAGGTTCATAAAAACATCAAATAAATCAAAAAGAATTAATATATTCTCTAATCAATTTTATTTTTTCATGAATTAATTTTTCATTTATATCTTTTATTTTAAGAACAAATTCAAGCAATTCATCATAATCAACAGGAACATCTCTGTTTTTCAGATAATACTGGTTATCAATCCTTAACTGCTTGTCTTTCTCCAGGGCATTAGAAAATCCTTTAGGAACAATCCCTTTATCCTCTAATAACTTGCAGATAGATATCGTGCAGTCATGTATCTCACATTTTATTCCTATCTTCATAAGTAAAGAATAAACTGCAAAATATTCGCAGTAATATTTTGTTGTAGCCAGCCATACTTTTGATTTGCTTTCTATATTCCTCAATACATCTAAAGTTTCCTCAGCAGTCTGCATATATTCTTTAGATAAATTGTCATTCGGCTCAATAAGCTTCAACCCTTTCTTTTGTTTCCTGCACCATCCAATTGTTACCATAAGATCCACCTTATAATATCTTCGCTTCCTTTAATGATAACATGTTTTTTTATTATTTCTTCTTTTAAAGATTTTGATATTTTGTCCAGTCTGCTGACTTTAATAATATGGATTTCTTTGTTTATTCGTTTAGCAAAATCTTTTATCTTGTTTTCTCCTGCTTTTCCAATTATCAGCAAATCAATATCCTCTGCTTTTTTAACTGAATCTATAGATGAGCCAAAGATCAATGCTTTAGTATTCTCTTCAAAACTTGAATTTATAAAAAATGTAAATTCCTTTAATCTAGGTTCTTTGCTGCAAAGAGTTATTAGCTTATTTTTTTCAGCAATAATCAGGTAATCCATGATATTATAATTATCAAGATTTAATGAATACATTGTAAGTCTTCCTTTGAACTGTTTTCTTAAAACCCCTTCCCGTTCTAGTTTATTAAGCCATTGCCTTGCAGTAGGGTGGGGCTCATTTATTTCTCTTGAAATCTCAGCCAAATGCAGACTCTCTTTTGGCTTGCAAAGAAACGGCTCTAAGACTTTTAGTATTGTTAATTTTTTAACCATATTGTTATAAATATAACAATTAGTATATAAATCTTTCTATTATCTTAGGAAATAATCATCAAGACTTCAGAATAGATATCAAAAAGAAGAAGCTGACTGTATTTTTATATTTTCTTGACCATATAAGGACCTTCTAATTTATATTTTAATTTTTTGTTTAACTAATTTATTTTTATTTAATTAAATTTCTATTATTTTCTCAAATCCCTCGAAAAGCCATCTTAATTATCAAATTATGATTTTTCTTTATATACCACTGGACATTCTGCCATAGAGTATTTAAAGATAAAAATCATTTATATAATTAAAATATAGAAAATAATCATGATTAAAAGATGAAATTTAATAATAATTTAAAAAAAGAATTAAACAAAATTCATATTTGGGATTTTCCAGAAAATATGTATGTCAAATTACCGAAAGATTATAGAGATTCTTTTTTTAGATTGGCTTTTATGGAGTTTGAAACAACAACTAATCTACAAAAAGTTCTTAAAGAAAAAAATTTGGCCACAAATATAATCCGTTGGAGAACTGGAAAAGATCATAGAAAAGATCAGTTAATAAACCTAGATGCTTTATTATTTATAAAATCTTATGTTATAAAAAGAAGAAATAAGATATTAAATGTTTATAACGATTTTAGAATTAAAACAGATTTTTCTCTTAAAAGGATTATTAAGACTAAAAACTTAATCTTTTTAACTAAGGAAATTAGACATGTATTAGGAGGAAATAATGCTCTTTCTAAATTTCTTGATATAAATACAAATACACTAAACCATTATATAAATAATGATAAAATTAAAACAATTCCTTCTAATTTGGTTTTAAGTTTGCTTAAAATAATAGAAAAGAAAATAATTAACTTCACTTTTTCATTCAAAGAGATTGAAAATAAAGTTTTAGCATACAAATCTTATCATGGCAAGGAGATAATTCCAGAATCCAAAAACAAAAGAAAGCTTCCAATAAAAATCAATCCTGAATTTGAGTCAATAGTCTATCATCTTATGGGAGATGGTCATGTTGCTGAAATAGGTTCTAGTGAATATACTCAATTAAATAAAATTTCTAAAGATAATTTCTTAAAAAAGCTATTTAATGTTTTTGGATATTTTGATTTTTCTAAGAAAGGATATGATAATGGAAGGGTGTATATATCAAAA
>JAHWIB010000066.1 GCA_019322815.1 Candidatus Woesearchaeota archaeon
TCCATTGAACCATTTGATTCATCTTCAACTAACTTTGGATGTGGCAATTGAGGGTAATGAAAGCTCTTTCTAACTTTCTGCCATTCTCTTCCCATTGTTTGTCTTAAATTTTCATCTGTCATCTTAAATCTCCATTTTTACGAGGCACGCCCCTGCGGGGCAAAATTTACCCGGCCGACCCCGCCCGAATCAGCAAGATCCCTGACCCTGGCGCCCAGGTCGAGACCCCCGTCACGATACAGCGCACGTAATCCAATATCTTCTGTTTCATCAGGCATATATAACGTCCTGCTTCCACTTCCTAATTGATTAAGTAAAGGTAAACCTCCTGTTAATCCATAACCATCAAAATTTGGTTCTTCTCCAACTTTTTCTAAAACCTCATGTTGATAAACTTGAGTAATTCCAGGAATAATAATTGGTTTAACTCCCTGGGGCATGCCTGAATCAACTTCTGCACCGGGATTAACAACTATTAACCTATTCTCTAAATCACTCTCGCTCAAACCTAATTCTTGCCTATGAGATTTCAAAGAATCATAAAGAGCCTGAGCTTCCTGAGGATTTTCTCCATCTGAACTTCTATCATATAAAACCATTCCAAAATCTTCCCAATTATTTTGAGGATTTGTTAATTTACCTGCTTGAAGTAAATGCTCTGATTGTGTAGCTGTAATCGGATATAATCCAGCACTTCTTAAATTAGAATCATTTGCAATTGTGCTTATCAATCCCATTCTCTTAATTAAATGTCCTTGTATTTCTCCACTTGTGCCTGTAGGAATTTCCGCGCCCGTTCCTGGATAAACTGCATTTACCTTGGAAATCAATTCCTGAAAAAATTGTCCATGCTGAGGATGATCATAACTAAAAATAAAACTCTCTGTTGGAAGATTTGGAAAATCTGCACTTTGAATAGGAACAGGATTTTGAGGTGCTGGTCTTGTTGGTTGACTTCTTTCATCAGACAAGCTAGGATTTTTCCATCTTTCTGCTGTTTGTAAAAATCTTTTGTTTACCATTTTCCTAATTTTACGGCGACGTGCCTTCGGCACATACAACTACCCGGCCGTCCCCGTACGAATAAGCAAGAACCCCGCTCCCGGCGCCCAGGTCGAGATCCCCGTCACGACACAGCCTACAAAGTCCATTACTCTCATTCGAATACAGAGTTCTTGAACCTTCATCTTCAAAAATAGGAAGTCCTCTTTCATCTCCTTTGTTGAACTTCTTGTTATGATTTGATTCATTTAATTGTGAAGCAGTAATTATCTCACTAGAATCTGTTAATTGAAAAACTAAATTATGTGGAGAGCTCGCATCATATCTTAATTCCAAACCAGCCAAAGGAATCATTATTACATCTCCGCCAACATTATATCCTTTACTCCTTAACTGAGAAACTAAGTTACTAGCTAAATATCCATTAGGATCATTTTCACTTCTTAAAACTAATCCAGAATCTCCATAAGTTCCTCTTAAATTAATTGCATCCCTTTCTAATGCTCTCTCTAAATCAACAGGTCTTGCAACCCATTTTCCATGATCCTTTAAAACCCTATTTAGCAAAACAAAGGCAAAAGGATTACTTCCCTTAACAACATTATCATCAAAAGACAATTTTTGTAATGCAGAAGCATTTTGATATTCTCCTTGAACTAATTGATTATATTGTTCTAAAACCTGCCTTCCAAAATCTCCTTCTAAAAAACTATATGTAGCATTTACAGTCATTGGAGAACTCTGTTGAACAGGTGCCACAGGTTGAGCTCTTTCAGAAGGTACTTCTTTATTCATCCAACGTTCAGCTGTTTTAAGAAATCTCGGGTTAGGCATTTTTACCTCCCTTCCAAATCCCTTACTGCATCTTGGAATATTGGGTGCCCTCTGCCATCAGCAGAATATTCTTTTGCCTCTCTTAATGCCTCATCCATTTTACCATGACCTGCTAAATCAATAACTCTTTGATAATTTTCCTGGCTTTCTCCAAACCTTTTCTTAACACCAGGCATTTCATTAGTTCCATCTCCTAAAAGATTTTTAGTTATATGAAGATCCAAAGGATCATTCCTATCATTATCCTTGAAAGCATTTTGCGTTTCAGGAGTCCATCTAACTCTGTGCCACAAAACATAAGGCGCTACTTGTGTAACATGATCCAAGTTAACTTCATCTTGATCTTGCAACCATGCCAAAGACTTAGCATATCTAACAATAGATTTTTCTTCCCTTCTACTTCCAGATCCAACAAAAGAAGCTTGCAAATACAAACCATTTTCAGTTGTAGCAGGATCAATACTTCTTTTCTGACCATATTTTGGTGAAGTATTCATTTCAGCAACTAAAAAAGCAAAATACTGTTCTGCATCTCTATCAAAAGGAACTTCTCTAACTTCCTGTTCAATTCTTTCTTTATCTTCTCTTGACAAAACAGGAAAATCCTTTGCTACTAAACCTTTTTCATGTTCTTGAACTATTGCCTCTAATTCTTTTTGAACTTCTGCTTGAGATTTTCCAGAATTAAGAACCCCTAAAGTTTTTCTAGTTAATTCGGGATCACTAAGAATTTTATCCTTGTCATTATGATAATCTTGAGCAATATGTAATACATTAGCAACACCAGGGAATCTTGATTCAACTGCAACATCAAATCTATCTAAAATAGGAGGAATTAATCCATTATTTCCTCTATCTGCATAATTACAAGTAGCAAAAAAAGGCTGAGGTCCTGTTGAGATAAAATCATTAAGATAATTCCATTCTCCCCTATCAACACCATTTAAAACAACAGCCTGATTTGATTCAGGCATACGATTAAATTCATCAAAAATCTTTGGTCCAATTTGAACAAAATGTTGCCATACAACATCTTCCTGACCTTGATGCATTTTACCATAATGAGGCCTTCCAACCATTTTCTCTTCTGTTAATTGAGGATTTCCTCTGATTGCAACTCTCTTAACCAAATCCAAAGGCAATCCATTAAATACAGATTGAAGATATTCAGCAGAAGTTGTTTTACCTCCACCATACTCTCCAAATAAAAGCATATTTCCTCTATTCAATTCTGTCAAGGTTCCCATTAACAAAGCAGAATTAAATCTCTCTCCATTTGCTTCAAAATCATCTCTAGATAAATAAAATTCAGTTCCAATTCTATCATATAATCCTCTTACTTTATCTTGAATTTTTGCTTTTGTTTTAGGCATTTTGTTCTTTCTCCTTCAAAGTTTTATTAATGCTAAATTCAACAACATGAGATTTATTTCTAAATAAGCCTTCTTTTATAGACGCTTCTATGAGTTTAATTGTTTTTCTATCAATTGTTATGCTTAATTTTTGCTTCATTTAAGGTTCTCCTTAATACTACTAAATACGATTCTATGCCTTTATAAATCTTTCTATAATGTTGTAACTATAGAGTGATTATTAAACCCTTAAATTTCAACAAATTAAAGGATACGGAATAGATACGTAACTTTATAAAAAGAAATTTTTTGATGCAATTGTCCTAGCATATTGTTTGGAGAGTTATTCTCCCAGAATAACTTGATGAAGAGCAGTATCATGGGCTACACGCTTATCCATATGCAACATAAGGAAAAATAACAGGTTTTCTAAATTGTTGCTATGAAATTCAATGGCAATAGTTAGTAGCTATAAAAGGTGTGTGGGGAGCCCTTTCGCGAATACTAAAGCTATGGTGCCAGAAAGATTATGGGTAAGCTAGCTGGTGCGCTGTATCGTAACAGGGATCTCGACCTGAACGCCAGGAACAGGAATCTTGCTAATTCGAACAGGGACGGCCGAATAGCCCGGGTAGCTAGGACATTATAATCAAAATGAAAACATACAAAAACCTCTACCCAAAGTTATGTTCCTTTAAGAACTTAGAACTAGCATTTAGAAAAGCAAGCAAAGGCAAAAGCAAAAAGTTCTATGTAATTGAATTTAAGAAAAACCTAAAACAAAATCTCTTGGATCTTAAAAAAGAATTAGAATGGGAAACTTACAGGCCCTCAAAACTAACAAAATTTACAATAAGAGATCCAAAAACAAGATTAATAAGAAAATCTATATTCAAGGATAGAATTGTGCATCATGCTGTTGTAAATATTTTAGATCCAATTTATGAGCCAAGATTCATCGCAGACAATTTTGCAAATAGAATAAATAAAGGAACAATTGCAGCAATAAAAAGATTTGATAAGTTATTAAAAAAGGTGACTAAAAACGGATCTGAAATAAATAATGCCAAACATAAAAGCATGATAAAAGGCTATGTCTTAAAAGCAGATATAAGAAAATTCTTTGACTCTGTTGATCAGACCAAATTAATCGAAATGCTTCGGAGGAAAATAAAAGATGAAAAGGTAATCTGGCTAATTATTAAAATATTGAAAAACTTTGACAGCAAAATAAAAGGAATGCCTCTTGGAAATATGACCTCTCAGTTTTTTGCAAATGTTTATTTAAATGATCTTGACCAATTCATAAAACGCAGACTAAAAGCTAAAAACTATCTGAGATATGTTGATGACTTTGTCATCCTACATGAAAGCAAAGAAAAACTTGAAGAATACAAAGATAAGATTGAGAAATACTTAATGAATCTCAAACTTGAACTTCATCCAGACAAATCAAAAATATTTCCATTATACAAAGGTGTTGATTTCCTAGGGTTCAAAGTATTTTATTCTCATAAAAGAGCTCGAAAAAGAAATGTTAGTCATTTTAAGAGAAGACTAGAAAAACTCAAAAAGTCTTATGTTTG
>JAHWIB010000067.1 GCA_019322815.1 Candidatus Woesearchaeota archaeon
ATCTTGATAGTGGAGTGACACAAATTGATATATTGAAACCAGAACCAGAAGAATACATAGATACTATGGGTTATATTTTCAAAGCAAATGTTTCAGATTTGTCAGGAATATCTGAAGTAAAAATGCAATTATTAAATTCAACAGGAGATGTTGTAAGAAATGGCACAATGATACCAAATGAAGAAAAACCTGGACAATATGAATTTGGCTCTGATTTAATATTAGCAAGAGGATTTTATACTGTTGTAGTAAATGCTACAGATGGTTTAGGAAATAAAGGTGGTGCTACTAGATTAACTTACTTAGATTATAGTATTCAGGTGCTTGATTGGGAAGGAATTCAGACACAAATTGATGCAGATGAAGGCGGGACAGTTATAATTGAGTATACAGTTGCTGCAAGAGGAGGAAATATAATGAGGTTTACAATGGGTTATATTTCAACATTAAGTCCATTTATGATGAATGCTACTGTTTCAAATGGATATGGTGTTGCTGCAGTAAGAGATGTTTTTGAAGATTCACAGCCACTTCAGATTGGACCATCAGGTCAAGACCCAATTGTATCAACATTCAACCTTACATTAACATTCACTAATGAAACTGTGCAGGCATTAACTCCTGGAGAAAGTTATCCTATAAGCTATGCTGTATGGTTAGATGTTGAAGTAACATAAGAAAATGAAAAGAGCATTTTTATTAATCTTTTTTTTAGTAGTTTTAGCTAGTTTTGCTGTTGCTGCACCTGTTGCTTCTGATTCTGGTACTGTCCCAATTACATATTCCGGGGATGGTAGTTTTAATGTTACTGAGCCATCTGATGTTCATTTTAATGTCACAGACGGAGGTGATGATGGAAATGATTCAATCCCTCCAGTTATTCCGCCAGAAGGCGGTGGTGTTGGTGGTAATGATGGTGGTGGGGGCGGCGGAGGAGGTGGAGGCAATGGTGGAGCTTTGAAAGTTGCTTCTCAACAGCAAGTAGTTGGTGGAGATGGTAGTTTTATTCCTGTTTGTGGAAATGACCTTTGTGAAGCAAGTGAAGATGCAGAAAACTGCCCAGAAGACTGCTTTGGGAAAGAAAATAGTTTTTCTATTCCTGCAGATGAAAACGGTGGTTTTTGGAGTAAAGTTACAGGAGCAATAGTAGGAGAAGGTGGTGGAAAGATTTTAATTCCAGCTGCTTTTGTAGGTGTCATTGTATTAGCTTTAATAGCTTTTTATATTAAAAAGAAGTTTATTTAATTGGGCTTTTTCTCAGAATCATAAGACTTATAAAGTCAAAAAATAGTATATTTATGCAGACTAGGCTGGCGTGTTAGCCCTGCGCCATTTGCAAATGGGCTTTATGGCAAGCTGCAAGAGGGCGAGTGATATGTCGACTCTGAAAGCCTTTAGGCTAACGTTGACGTTTTGTCCTGCTCGATCTTGCCCTTGCGAAACGGGTCAGGCCTTGACCGGAGCAGCCCTAATCAAGAGTTAAGATGCTTGGAGGGTAGCAAAACTGAGGATGCTTAGAGATACTTTCTTTGCTGATATAAAGCAGACCCTCGAGTCTGCAAAAGAATTATTTTAACATTTGCTTCATCTTATTTTCAAGTTCAAGCTCTAAATCAAGTTTTTTCTTTTTCAGCTGCTCTTCATGATTTTGAATCTGTTTCCTTAATTTTAAGTCATATTCATTTTTCAACTGGTCTCTCAGCACTTTTTCTCTTTTCAGAATTTCACTATGAATTCTGCTGTGAAATTCTTCTGTTAGTCTTTCTTTTAATTTATTTACTTCCTCTTCTTTTCTTATTGCAAGCTGATTTTTCATTTTTTCCAGATCCTGCTTATGTTTTTCTAATTCTCCTTTCTTAGTTTTAATTTTCTGAAGCTCTCTTTCTTTTTCATATTGCATTTTTATTTTTTCTTTCTCTTTTTGGAAAGCTAATGATTTTCTAATTTTTTGCAATTCTCCTCTTTGTGCTTCAACTTTTTCCTTTTGTCTTGCCAGTTCCTGCTGTTCTTTTCTTCTTTCTCCTTCAAGCTCTTTCTTTTGCATCTGTCTCTGCCTTTCTAATTCTCCTTGAACTTTTAGCTCTTCTTTTTCTAGTTTTTTCTTTACTTTTTCATTTTGTTTTTGCAAAAGCTGTTTACCTATTATTCTGGCTCTTTCTAATTTTTTCTTTAATTCTTCTTCTTTTCTTACTTTTTCTTTTAAGTTTGCTTCTTCTTTTTTTAATCTGTCTGATAATTGCTTTTCTTCTTTTTCTAACTTGTCTTTTAGTGTTTTTTCCTTTTTTTCAAGCTTATTTTGGAGATTTTCTTCTTGTTTTTGCTTCCTTTTTTCTAAGAAAGTTTTTGCCCTGTCAAGAATTGATTTTTCTTCTAAAAGTTTTTCTCTTTGTTTTTTATTATAGGATTCTAATCTATCTTTTTCTCTTTTAAATTGTTTTTCCAAAGAAGATAATTTATTTCTAAATTCTGAAGTAAGACTATTTTTAAGATTCTGTCTTTGTTTTCTTAATTCTGCTTCAGAATGTTTCCTTAATTTTTCCTTGTAACTCTTACTAATTGCTGCTTTTTCTTCACTAAATTTCTGATTTAATGTTTTATTAAATTTCTCAGATATTTCTTTTTGAAGTGATGTTTTGACTCTTTGCTTATATTTATCTCTTATTCTTTTCTCAAGTTTTCTTTTCCTTTCATTAAATTCCTTAACTAAACTTGCATATTTTCCCTTAAATTCTGTTTCCCTTCTGTCTAAGTCAGATTTTAATGTCTGGTGAAGTGCTTTTTCTTTTCCCCTTATCCGGTCTGACAGGGATAATTTAACATCATCTAAGAAATCATTAAAATTTGATTCTACTACTACTCCTACTCCCAAATCAATTTTGCCTTTTTTCTTTTTTCTTACAGCTTCTACTTGTTTAGATAAATTTCTTATGCCTCTTTCCAGTTTTGGGATATCATTTTGTATTTCTTTTATTTCTTTTCTTATTATTTTTGATGCTGCTTTCTTCCTTTTTGGCTTGTATTTCCTTCTTATTTTTAATTTCAGAGTTTTCATTTCCCTTTCTATAACTGGTATGTCTGAGACATTTTTCAGTTTAGCTCTTATTGACTGCTCTTCTTTATAGAAACCCCTTGTATCTAAAGATTTTAGCTCTCTTCCAAGCTCTTTTAGTCTTTCTACTCCTTGTGCATAGATTTCAAAATCTTTTTTTACTTCAGAAGTAGTTTTTTTAGATGACTTTTTTATTTTTGCTCTAGCTGATTTCCTCTTCTTTTTTTTCACCATCTTCTTAATTTATATATCTGCTTTTAATTTAAATACCTTTCGGAATTTTTTTATTTTTTAAAGGCGGATGTATCAAAACCTTTCTTCCCCCATTGTTCTGCTATTTTTTTAGAAGAAGTTTTCTTTGGTTTCTGTATTCTTACTAATAATTCATCTACATTAAAGCCCTGTTTTTTCCATTCATTTAATTTTCTTTTCATTTCACTTGGCTTTTTCTGCTTCCTTAATTTTTTGAATACTTCTTTTCTTTTCTTATACCTTTCTTTTAATTTTTTTACAGCTTTTTTCCTTACTGCCCTGAATTTTTTTATTATTTTTTTCTTCTCTTTTTCATCTCTTGCTTCTGTTACATATAATTTTTGCCTTCTGTCTATTTTTCCCATGTAAAACTTTAATTCTTCTCTATGCTGCCTTCTTAATTCTAAGAATAATCTGTTTCTGTCATAAATCATATAAATTACGATGGCTAAAATTCCTAAAAGAAAGATTAATACTAGGAATACAAAAGCTAAAGTTAATGGGTCTATTTTATCAGTGAAAAGACCTTTTGCTTTCTTGGTTGTGATGCTGAAAAGATAGCTTGATGTGCTTGCAGAATCATCAAATTTTGAGATAATTGCTAAGACATAGTTTCCTGGAATTATATCTGTTGGCAAGGTTATTGCTTTGGTTATCTGAGATTCTGTTCCGACAATTAAATTTTCTGTTTCTGAGAGAATAATTACTCCTTCAAGATTCCTTATTATATACTGCATCTCAATTGAATGTGCATCTGTATCCATTAGGTTGAATATCCGTATTCCTGCTATAAGCTTTTCTCCTGAAAGAATCTCCTTATATTCTGGGGCTATGTTAAGATTAGTTGCAAAAGTAATATTCTGGCTTTGAATCTCAAGTATTACTGGAACTTCTTTTGTTGAAGTTTCTGTTTGTATTAATAATGCTCCGGAAAAAACTCCAGATGGCTGTTCTTTTGATTCAAGAGTTAATTCAATTTCTTTTTCCTGGCTTGGTAGAAGGGTAAAATTATTTTCGCTTAAAAGAAAAAGGTCTTCAAGATTTTTCATTGAGATAGTGAAAGTTTGAGGCTGGTTTTTTGTATTTGTAATTGTGAGATTGTTGCTTATAGATTCTCCTTGCCTAATTACAGATTTTAATAAGACTCTGCTAACTTTAAAATCTGCGTCTTCTCTTCCATATACATTTACATAGATGGAAACAGCGAGAATAATTAAAATTATTATTGCAACTGTTAAAATTACTTTCTTTTTCATTTTCCTGTTTTTCTTATTCTTATTATATTCTTATATTGGT
>JAHWIB010000019.1 GCA_019322815.1 Candidatus Woesearchaeota archaeon
GCGAGCAAGGTGTTGCGTATCCTTTTTGGATCTGCAGTGTCGAAATGAAGATGTTAAGCTCGCCGCCTGGGAAGTATAATCGCAAGATCGAAACTTAAAGGAATTGGCGGGGGAGCACCACAAGGGGTGCGGCGTGCGGTTTAATCTAATTCAACGCAGAAAATCTCACCAGAAGCGACGGCAGGATGAAGGTCAGGTTAAAGGCCTTAACAGACAAGCCGAGAGGTAGTGCATGGCCGTCGTCAGCTCGTGCCGTAAGGTGTCCTGTTAAGTCAGGCAACGAGCGAGACCTGTACCTACAATTGCTAGCAACTTTTAGGATTGAGCACATTGTGGGGACTGCCTGGGAAACCAGGAGGAAGGCGCAGGCTACGATAGGTCTGTATGCTCCGAATCTTCTGGGCTACACGCGCGCAACAATGGTAAGGACAATGGGATACAACTCCGGAAGGAGAAGTTAAACCTCTAAACCTTATCTTAGTTCAGATTGAGGACTGTAATTTGTCCTCATGACGCTGGAATCCCTAGTAATCGGACGTCAACATCGTCCGGTGAATATGTCCCTGCTCCTTGCACACACCGCCCGTCAAACCATCCGAGCAGGGTTTAGGTGAGAATCAGCTTCAAGCTAATTCGAATCTAAACTCAGTGAGGCGGGTTAAGTCGTCACAAGGTAGCCGTAGGGGAACCTGCGGCTGGATCACCTCCTTTTTATTTTCATTGTTTCAAAAGTCAATTTACTCATTTTTCATATTTACTGTCAATAACAATTGACATTAATTGGGCTCGTAGCTCAGTCTGGTAGAGCATCGCCCTTGCAAGATTAGGCATTAATTTGCTTGTTCCAATCAAGGCGGGGGCCTCGGGTTCAAAACAACTGGTTACGCTCGGTTGACACGCAAAGTGTGGGATGAAGCCACACGAGCTCACTAGTCGTTCGCGTGACATTTGTGAATTTCCCGACGAGTCCATTTTCACAAAATCCAGACAATCAAAGAAAATGCCATAAATTGGTGAAACCAATTTTACGGCGACGCAATCCAAAAACTTAAAAATTTTGGATGAAGGGTAAGATGTGAAATTTCCCGTTTCATATTGATGATACCATGCATAGATTGAGTGTAAGATCTTACGCTATTAGGTGGATGACTTGGTTCTATTAGCTGAAGAAGGGTATGACAAGCTATAGTATGCTCTGGCGAGCCGCATGTAGGCTTTGAACCAGAGATCCCTGAATGTGACTTCATAGCTTCGGCTGATCCGAAAGGATAGGGAACACAGGAAATTGAAACGTCTTAGTACCTGTAGGAAAAGAAACCAATTGGGATGCTGTGAGTAAGAGCGACTGAAAGCAGCATAAGGCAAACTGAATCTGTTATGGAAACATGATAGAGATGTGGTGTGGCTGCTCTTTACCGTAACTAGGGAACTCGAAGTCCTCTGGAAAGAGGCACTACAAAGTGTGATAGTCACGTAGAGATAACTTAGTCGGTTTTGAACAGTTCAGGAGTACTGTTTACTGGATACTAAACAGGAATATAGGAGGCATCAACTTCTAACTTTAAATACTAATAGAATCCGATAGTGCACGAGTACCGTGAGGGAAAGTTGAAAAGAACCCTTAACAGGGAGTCAAAAGATCCTTAAACCTAATAGTTATAGTGGGGTAGGGCTCTTCGGAGTTCTGCCGTGCGTTTCGAATAACGTACCAGGGAGTGTATCTAAGTAGCGAGGATAACTAAAAGGTATCCAAAGGGAAACCAATAACTCGCAGCTTGCAAGGAGTGAGGTATGAAAGTGCCTTTAGTTACTTGGGTACGACCCGAAGCTGAGCGATCTAACCCTGGATAAGGTGAAGCAAGGGTAAAACCTTGTGAAGGCCTGAAGAGGTTCTACGGGCAAGTGTTCTTCTAATCTAGGGTTAGGGGTAAAAAGCCAATCGAGCTCAGCAATAGCTGGTTCCTACTGAAGTTGGCCGTAGTCAAGTGTTAGGTAAGATGACTAAAATGGTAGAGCTACGGATTTCGGATTTAGGTCTCGAAAGGGATCGGTCCTTCGTCCAACTCCAAATGTTTTAGTATCAAAGATCCTAATAAACGGGGACGCGGGGTAAGCTTGCGTTCCGAGAGGGGAACAACCCAGACTATAGTTAAGGTCCCAAAGTGTCAGCTAAGTGTTAAAGGGTAAAGGGCATCTATGGCCTAAGACAGCGAGGAGGTTGGCTCAGAAGCAGCCATCCTTTAAAAAGTGCGTAACAGCTTACTTGTCAAGGTTGTAGGTCCCTAAGATCGACGGGGCTAAGCTGATCACCGATACTATAGACTAGCCAAAAGCTAAGTGGTAAGTAGGCGTTCAATAAGATCAAAAGCATTTTTGCAAGAAAATGTGAATCTTATTGAAATGAAAATCCTGGTGGTAGTAAGATCTTAGCAGAGTGAGAACCTCTGTCACTGTAAGGGCAAGGGCTCCTTGACAATGTCAATCAGTCAAGGGAAAGTTGGTCCTAACTAAGTTCATAAGTTGAACTGTGGAAAGGGAAAAAGGTTAATATTCCTTTACTGCTTAAGTATGTGTGGTGACACAAGTTTGGTTTCTGACTCTTCGGAATAGATTGATATGGATCATCGTCCATATTAACAAGGATAAACTAGAGGAGTATCATAATGATGAGAATCTAGTTAAACCTTGGAATAGCAGAGTTTTGCTTTGTTCAGTTGATTTCTGGAGATCCTAAAAAGGAAACCAAAAAAAATCTTAAGTAACTATACCCAGAACCAGCACAGGTGCCCCTAGGTTAGAAGCCTAAAGTGTGATGGAGATAATCTATTTAAGGGAATTCGGCAAATTGGTCCCGTGCCTTCGGTATAAGGGATCCCTGCGTCTGTGTTTGTATAGATGCGGATGCAGGGCTCAGTGACTAAGGTGGTCCGACTGTTTAACAAAAACTTAACTGACTGCAAGCCTGTAAAGGTGTGTATAGTCGGTGACGTCTGCCCAGTGCCAGTACTTTAAACTTGGTTCCAACCGAGCTAAGAGCTGGTAAACGGCGGGGGTAACTATAACTCTCTTAAGGTAGCGAAATGCCTTGCCGTTTGAATGACGGCCTGCATGAGTGGCGTAACGAGATCACCACTGTCCCTAGATAGACTCCTCTGAACACTCTTTACTGGTGCAAAGGCCAGTGATTTCCAGTGGGAAGTGAAGACCCCGTGAAACTTTACTGTAGCTTGTTACTGCGACGTGAGTTTTATTGTACAGCGTAAGTAGGAGTTGTTAGGTTTTGGACGCAAGTTCAGAAATAGACGACAATGTAACACTACTCTTTAGAACTTACGTTGCTAACTTGGGAAACCAAAGACAATAATAGGTAGACAGTTTGGCTGGGGTGGCACCCCGCTGAAATGGTATCAGTGGGGCCCAACGGTTGACTCAATCCGGTCAGAAATCGGATGTAGAATGCAAGGGTAAAAGTCAGCCTGATTGGTTTTCGAATAAGAAGAAAATCAAAAACGAAAGTTTGGCCTAGCGAACCTCAATGTCCTCCTTGATGGGGGCTTGAGATGACCGAAAAGTTACTCCGGGGATAACAGAGTTGTCGCGCCCGAGAGTTCGATTTGAATGTTGGTGCTGCGATAATAGCTGGGAAAATGTTTTCATTTCCTAAAGCTTTAGCAATAGCTCTAACGTTCAGGAATAGATCGACGGCGCGGTTTGCTACATCGATGTCGGCTCATCCTATCCTGGTTGTGCAGAATGTTTCAAAGAATGAGAAAGACTCAGAAATCTTCGATTTCTGTAGGCAGCCAAGGGTGGGGGTGTTCACCCATTAAAAGGGTTCGTGAGCTGGGTTCAGAACGCTGTGAGGCAGTTTGTTTAATATCTACTGGAAATGTCTGATGTCTGAAAGGAAGGATCCTTTAGTACGAGAGGAACGAGGGTTCGAGGCCTCTGGTTTACCGGATATCTGATAAGGTAAAACCGGGCAGCTACGCCTTAAAGGATAAGTGCTGAAAGCATCTAAGCACGAAACCTTTCTTGAAAAGAGACATCTTAGAACACGAATAGAAGATTCGTTTGATGGGATCGGTGTGTAAGTATGAAGCTTCGGCGACATATTCAGCATGCGATTTCCAACAGTTCATACCTTACACCAATCTATGCATGGTATTTTCATTTTTTTTTCTTTTTTGTTAATTATAATTAGCACAAGCTCTAATTCAAAAATTTATTAAAAGATAATAGTGATCTATTTATTGTATAAAAAATATTAACAAAGCAGCTCCTTTTTCCTATTTATGATCTCATTTTTAAAAAAAGTTAAATTTTCACTTTGACAATTAGTGTAATTATAGATATGGAATTCTCCAATTATTATTTTTTTTCTATCTATGCAAGTATTATTCAGATATTTATCCAACCTATCAAATTCTGGTTCTATTAATTCACTAACATGATCATATCTTATAATACTAATATTTTGAATAGATTTTAGATGTGAGAAAGGGAGAGTTTGTGAATTATACACTTCAATTATAACTGTTTCATTTCTGCAGGTAGTTAATAAAAATGAATTTGGTCCTTCATACTCTGATAATCTTTCTCTAAAAGGAGGTTTATAAGCGAATAGAGATGCATTTACTGGAATTAAAAGAATAGTTGTAACTAAAAATAAAAATATAATTTTTTGCTGAGACTTATTAAAAATTAAAAAAAAGGAAGTTATTATAATATGTAAACTTGGTGCTATGAACAATACATATCTATCTGTATATATAGGTTTAAATTGGCTGAATACAAACAAGATTAGGATAGATGATAAAATCAGATAATGTATTATCATTTTATCATATGGAAGAAATTTCTTTTTTTCTTTGGTTAAGTAGGAATGTTTACTTCTTGAAAAGTATAATAAGATAGATAAGATAGATAAGATAATGATTAAAAATATAGGATTAGGACTTAAGTTAAAGAAAAATATTTTAACAAGGTCTTTGAGAATATTATTTAAAGATGGTTTAGGTATCCAATTAAGTCCTGATTTATTAGTCAAAAGATGGTATCTAGTAAATAAGAGCAATAATAGTGAAAATAAACTTATTGCTGCATTTCTTATAGATTTTGTTTTATAACTTATATACATAAGTACAAAAAAACAATAAAATATAGTAAGAGAATGTGTATGAAATAATAATAACAATAATATTATTAAGATTAGGATATTTTTTTTGTTAAATTTAAAAAACAGCAAATAATTACATATAGTACAGAGTAGTATTACAAGTGTATATGAACTGATAGTTTGACTGAAAAAGATTATTGGGTATGAAAATGAAACTAATAATAAATAAAATATTGTAGCTTTTTTACCCATTATTTTTGGATAAAACTTTGCTACAAATATCAAAGTTATAAGGTTTATAAATATGTTTAAGAGATAATAATTATTTAATCCAAATCTTGTTGCGATATTTAAAAGTATTAAATAAACAGGAGAAACCTGATAATTATAATTAATGTAACCTTTTAATATATCAATTATAGTTCCTCTGGAAAACTCAATCCTTACAAAATCATCATTCCAATAATTATTAGGAATTAGGATAAATTGGAGAATAAAAGATAAGATTATTATTAAAGCTGCAATAAAAAGATAAGGATTCTTAAATTTAAAATTGATTTTTTTAAAAGTCATAATTAAACACCAAAATTATGTATCATCAATGATTTTTATAATATATAAATTTATTGAAACAATAATTTAATAAACAACTATTTTATATCTCTTGTTTATGATATGTTTAGGTATTGAAAGTACAGCACATACTTTTGGGATTGGAATTGTAGATGACAAAGGAAAGGTTTTAGCTAATGTAAAAGATGCTTATGTAACTGAAATAGGAGGTATAATTCCTGCGGAGGCTGCTGAACATCATGTTAAAATATGTGATAAAGTTATCAATGAAGCGTTTGAAAAATCTGGATTAAGTATAAAAGATATTGATTTAATTTCTTTTTCTCAGGCTCCTGGTTTAGGCCATACATTAAGGATTGGTGCTTTTGCAGCCAGATGTTTAGCTTTGATTCACAAAAAACCAATTATTGGGGTAAATCACTGCATTGCACATTTAACAATTGGAGAGATGTTGACTGGAGCTAAAGACCCTGTTCTGCTATATGCTTCTGGGGCAAACACCCAGGTTATTGCTTATGAAGGCGGAAAATATAGGATATTTGGAGAGACACTTGATATTGGCGTTGGAAACTTTTTAGACAGTTTTGCAAGATATATTGGACTAGGCTTTCCAGGAGGTCCAAAAATTTATGAACTTTCCTTGAAAAAGAAAAGATTTATTGAACTGCCTTATTCTGTAAAAGGTATGGATGTAAGTTTTGGAGGATTATTGACAAATTTGAAGCAGAAAGTTGATTCTATGAAATTCAAGCATGAGGATCTTTCTTATTCTGTGCAGGAAACAGTATTTGCAATGCTGCTTGAAGTAAGTGAAAGGGCTATGGCGCATTGCGGAAAAGAAGAATTATTGCTTGGAGGAGGGGTTGCCTGCAACAAAAGGCTTCAAGAAATGGCTAAAAAGATGTGCAAAGATAGAGGAGCTAAATGCTTTGTTCCTGAGAATCAGTTTTTAGTTGACAATGGTGCAATGATTGCCTTGCAGGGATTGATTGAATACAATGCTGGCAAAAGAATGAAGATTAGTGAAACAGAGATCAAGCCTTATCAAAGAACAGATGAGGTTAAGGTAAATTGGAGAAAATAGAATCATCTAAAAAAAAGAAAATCTTTATTTATTTTTCCAGCCCGCTTGCTTTTTCAAACTTCTTTTCTGCGTCTGGTGTAAGCGGTTCAAAGATCAAACCGCATGTCTTGCATACTACCTGCTGTTTTCTTTCGTTGTAAGATATATTATCGCTTCCGCATTCAGGACATTCCTTTATTTCTTTTATATCTTTTATCATAAATTTTCACTTCGTTCAAATTTATGGACTTGCGCTCACTTTGTTAGGCAAGTATCATACTACATTTAAGAATTTATATCCTTTAAAAAGTTTTTGTAAATAGGATATATACAATATAAGAGGAAACTTTATTTACTAAACTTCTTTAATATATGCTTTTTTCCTGTCCAAATAAGTGCATTTTTTAATACTTCAGATATATGTTCAACTGGAATAATCTTTATTTTATTTAATTTCTCTTTTGCTAAAACAATATCATTTACATTTGATTTTGGGACTATAACCTGCTTGATTCCTGCTTCAATTGCTGCTTCTACTTTTGATGAAACTCCTCCAATCGGCAAAACATCTCCTCTAACAGACAAAGATCCTGTCATTGCCATATCCTGTTTTATCGGAACCTTTTTAAGAGCAGAGATTATTGATGTTGCCACTGCAATAGATGCAGAGTCTCCTTCAACTCCTTCATGAGTCTGCAGGAACTGGACATAAATATCATATTTTTCTTTGATGTCTTCTCCAAAATATCTTTTTATTATTGCTGAAACATTTTTCACAGCTTCTTTTGCAATATCTCCTAATTTTCCTGTTGCTATTATTTCTTTTTCTTTTCCTCCTAAAGTAACCTCTGATTCTATTGGAAGAATTATTCCAGAGAAAACCTCTTCTCCTCCAATGACTGCAAGGCCATTAACTCTTCCTATTCTTTTTCCTTGAGTAACAATAACTTCATATTCTTTTTTTCTTTCTATGTATTTATCTGCAATCTGCTGCTCTAATGATCTTGCCATTTTCTTTGCTTCGATTATATGCTCTTTTTCAACAACTTTTGAATTTTTTTCAATTGCAATGTCGCCTGCTGCTCTTATTAATCCGCCTAATTCTCTAAGTCTTAAAGTCAAGTGGCCTTTTCTGTTTGCTCTTCTTTTTGCTTCCTCAATTATTGCCAAAACTGCATTCTTGCTGAAATGAGGAATTCGTTTGTCTTTTGTAACCTCCTGTGCAACAAATACTGCAATCTTGTATTCATTTTTAGGCGTATCCAGCATTGTATCAGCCATATTAACTTCATATCCATAACCTCTTATCCTTGATCTTAGAGCTGGATGCATATGCTTCAAAGTTTCCATGTTTCCTGCTGCAACAAGAATAAAGTCGCAAGGGACAGGCTCTGTTCTTACCATTGCTCCTGCTGATCTTTCAGACTGCCCTGTGATTGCAAATTTGCCTTCCTGCAACGCTGTCAAAAGCTCCTGCTGCGTTGCTGGCTGCAGTGTAGCAATTTCATCTATAAATAAAACCCCTTGATGTGTTTTATGTATCATTCCTGCAACTACTCTTTCATGTGCTGGTGTTCCTAATCCTCCAGACTGGAAAGGATCATGCAGCACATCTCCTAATAATGCTCCTGCATGAGCTCCTGTTGCATCAAAAAAAGGCGCTTGTTTTTTATTATAATTATCTACAATTAATTTTGGCGCTTGAGTTTCTCTGCTTCCTAATATTCTTTTATTGAGATTTAAAAATAAAACAAAAGCTATCAAAAAGAATATGCCTCCTATAAAAAATGCTGCAAACATTATGTCTGATTTATAATAAGAACGAATCCACCAAGGGGTCAGCATTGCAATAAAAGCAAAGATTAAAAGCAAAAGATTTTGATTCTTAAACATCTGAGATGAATGCAGTTTTGAGCTCTTCATCATGCTTCTTCCTTTTCCAGCAGGCACTGTCCTGATTAAAGGCTGATTTTCATCATTAGGATTAGGAAATGAAACAATATCTACTAATTTTTCTTTTGGAAGAAGCTCTGCTAAAGCTAAGCCAAGCATGCTTTTGCCTGTTCCAGGTTCCCCTATCAAAAGGACATGTCTTCTTTGTTTCGCTGCTTTTTTGACAACTTCAACTGCACTATCCTGGCCTATAACCTGATCAATTATTTTTTTGCTTACTTGTATCTCTTTGGTAGAGCTAAAGTTTAATTTGCCTGGCATTAAGAAAATTAAAGTTAACGATTATTTAAAAATTACGATAAATTTATAAATAAATAAAGTTTATTGGGTTTAAAAAAAATGGTGCATTTTATATCAACTATATTGGTATTAGGAGCATATTTAATTTATGTTTGTTCATTTCATGACGCCCTGCCTAAACACCATGGTGTTTTGAAAAAAACATTAATAAGCCATTCAGTACTTGCTATTTTATTTTTTTTGCTTCTAATGATAAGAAAATAAAAGAGTTCTGATAGAGGAGGATAAAAATGAAATTAAATTATTTGAATATAACAATCATCATATGTTTATTAATTTTAATAAGTGGATGCGGCAGTAGTGATAATGATGTTGAAGAAGAGGAAAGTTTTATTGTAGAAGATATTGATGAAGTACAAAATAATTCTGTTGTAATTATAGGAAGTGGCGAAGCTAGATCCCAGAATTCAGATTCTGCAGAAGAAACAGAAGAAGAAGATAGCAATGTTGCAGTAATAGAGTATGATGAAGAAACAGGCACTAATGCAGATCTTGTTAGAGAATTAATGGAGGATTTAGTTGATCAGGATGCTATAACAGAAGAAGAAGATTCTACAGAAGATGAAGAAACAGTTGACGAAGAAAGAGAGATTGTTATTGAAAATTTTAGAGGAAATCCTAGAGATATAATAATTGAAAAAGGAACAACAGTTAAATGGACAAACTTAATGTATTTTAAGCATATCATTATAATACTTCCTGAGAGAGGGGACGGGACATTTGAAAATAGATGGATAAATGAAGATTTGGTAGAGCTTTGGTATGAAGAAAGTTATGAATTTACTTTTGAAGAAGAAGGGAAATATCAGTGGGGAAGTAAAACAAAATTTGATGTAACAAAAGGCGTTGTAACTGTTCTTGATTGATTTTTTCTTTTTTTAATGAGAGAAAAAACTTTATTTAAAATTGCTTTGATATGCTCTTTTTTAGGATTAATTGGGTTGTATTTTGTTTCTGAAAACGCTTCTGTTGAGAGGATAAATATAAGCAATATTGATAAAGTAGATTTAGGAGATGAAGTAAAGATAATTGGAAAGATAGAAAGAGTAACTAACAGTGATAAGGTTGTATTTTTGAAGATTTCAGAGATGAAAACTGAGAGTGTTTCTGTTATTTTGTTTAAAGATAGGGACATTGATCTTATTGAAGGAAGTTATGTTGATATTGAAGGAGAGATTGATGAATATAATGGAAAAAGAGAAATAATTGCAAACAGTGTTAAGATAATTTAAACAAAAGATATTTATATGATAATAATGATTTAATTTTATATGAGATCAATCAAATGTATAATACTGTGTTTTTTAGTTCTATTTTTAGCTAGCAGTTGTGCAAAAGAAGAAACACAGGATAACGGAGTAATTGAAGAGATTGGAAGTGAAGAGATTCATGAAGTTTCTGATGAAATTTCTGACAAAACCCCAGAATTTGTTTCACATATTGTAGTCAAATTAACAGAAGAAAAGACCATGGATCCTAGTGATTTATCTATCTCAAAAGGAGATGTAATAAAATGGGTCAATGAAGACAAGAAATTTAATCACAATCTTGTTATTTATCCTGCTGATATTGAAAGACCAATGTCAAAAGATATAATTGTAAAAAGCGGAAATATAGCTCCTGGTGGCAGCTGGGATTATACATTTGAAGAACCAGGAAGTTATATTATAAAAGACATTTATTCTGGAACAATGAGGGGAGAAATAACTGCTGAAGTTATTGCTGAGATTTCTGAAGAAGATATTATTGGAAGAATTGATGTTGAATAATTGTATTTTTCTATACAACATAGTTTTATAAGGATCCAGATCATATATTTTTTATGAGAAATATCCCTAAAAAAGCAGGATTTTTGGATTATTCTTCATGCAATGCCAGATGCAATCATTGCAATAGAGGGGCTTTGAATGGGCTGGAAGATAATATAAGCAATGAAAAAGTTTTGGAGAATATTGAAATATTGAAATCTAGAGGCATTGTAAAATTTAATTTCAGCGGAGGAGAACCTACTTTAAATCCAAATTTAGATAAGTTTATTGAATGTGCCTCTGAAGAAAATGAGAAAGGAAATAAGAGAAGTGTTGGTATATCCACAAATGGTTCATGGGGGGATAAAGCAGAAGAAGTATTAGCTAGATACCATAAGATTGGAGTTAGTAGGGTTGGATTAAGTATAGATGGAACTGAAAAAACTCATGATAGTATCAGAGGATTTCCAGGGCTTTATAGCAAGGTTAAAAATATTATTGAAACAGCTATTTTATATAGAGAAAAAAATATTCTTACACCCTATATTCATATTAATGTTACTGCTCAGCCAAGAAATGTTGATGAACTTGAAGGAATTGCAAGAGAATTTACAGAAAAAGGATTTCATGTTAGTATAACATTCGTAACAAGATATGGAAGAGGATGGAATCTAGGATTAAGCGAAGAACAAGTAGGAAAGATAAGAGAGGTTAGAAGATATTTAGAAGAAAGAGGAGTAAATATAGATCCTGAAGTTGACCTAAATAGATTGTATAAATATTCTTTTGATGAATTTAAAAAAAGACCTAAGTGTGCTCGTTATGAAAAAGGTTTTGAAAGAGTGCTGCTTAGCAGCGATGGGGGTGTGTTTTTATGTTCACATTTTTTTACTCCTTATGCTGTAATATTAGGAAATGTCAAAGAAAAAAGATTAGATTTAATTTTAGATGATTTTAAAAAAGGAGATAAAAAGGATTTTTATTGGCTGTTTATTGATCCTTCAGGTGAAGGAGAAAAAAGAAAGTTTTTAGAGGAATTAGAAACTGGAAGATATGAAGGAATAAGATGGTCAAAAAAGTGCATACCCTGCTCTATACTCAGCAGTTTTGTTTATTTCAGAAAACAAGGATATAATATTGATGAAGCAAATGATCTAACTGAGAATATAGCTAAAGGAGAAAAAATTCCTAAAAAATTATAAATTTTGATTTCTTAATGATTATATATGTATTTTCAGATTTTGCTGGCTGTTTTATTGGGGATATGTGCTGGCATAATAACAGGCCTAATTCCTGGGGTTCATATTAATCTTATTAGCTTGCTGCTTGTTAGTTTGTCTGGTTATTTTTTAGGATTTACCCACCCATTAATGCTTGGTGTTTTTATTATTGCAATGGCTGTTACTCATACATTTTTGGATATAATCCCTTCAGTATTTTTAGGAGCTCCTGATCCTGATACTGCTCTTGCTGTGCTGCCTGGACATAGGCTGCTGCTTAAAGGAATGGGCTATGAAGCTGTAAAGCTTGCGACAATCGGAAGTCTGCTTTGCCTATGCTCAACAATTATTATAATCCCTTTTTTGATTCCTGTTGTTCCTCTTATTTATTCTTTTATCCAGGATTATATTGGCTGGATTTTGGTTATTGTTGTTGTTTTTATGATTTTAAAAGAAGCTGGATTGAATAAAAAATTCTGGGCAGTGACTGTATTTTTCCTTTCAGGCACATTAGGGATAATTGTCTTGGAGATGCATGATTTAGAGCAGCCCTTGTTCGGAATGCTCAGCGGATTATTTGGAATTTCTATATTAGTTGTTTCTTTATTTCAGAAAGTAGAGATTCCAAAACAGAGAATAACTGAAATGATTAAGATAAATGGAAAAGATACATTAAAGGTTATTGGAGCTGGAACATTTTCTGGAAGCTTGACAGCATTATTTCCAGGATTAGGAGCTGCACAAGCAGCTATCATTGGAAGCCAGCTTGTGAGAAAGATTAAAGAACATTTATTTATTGTTTTAGTTGGCGGCATAAATACTGTTAATTTTGTATTCAGCCTTGTTACTTTGCTTGCTCTTGGCAAGGCCAGAAATGGCGCTGTCTTAGCTGTTTTAGAGATATTAAAGAGCATAGATTTAAATGGAATGATTATTTTTTTATGTGCTGCTCTAATTGCAGGAGGTGCAGCAACTTTTCTTGCCTTGGGTATTACTAGAATTTTTGCAAAGTTTGTCTGCAAAGTTAATTATCAACTGCTTTGTATCTTTGTTATCTTATTGATTGCTTCTTTGGTGTTTTATTTCTCTTCCTGGACTGGATTATTTGTATTATTAGTTTCTACATTCATTGGTATGATTCCTTCATTTACAGGCGTTAAAAAGAGTTTTGCAATGGGTTGTTTGCTGCTTCCGGTTATTTTATTCTTTATCTTATAGAATTAATCACTACAAAGAGGTAAAAAAAACGAAAGCTTTAAATATCTCTCACTGTTTTTGATATTAAATAAATAATTTTGGGATAAAAATGTTAACTGCTATTTTTGGAGATGGACATGCATGTTGTGAAAGAGATAGAGATAAAAATAGGAATAAAGATGAATATGAAGGTTTAGCTCTTGAACAAGTTATTACTTCTGCCAGAAAAAACGGCGCTGAAAGATTTGTTTTTCTTGGAGATGTTATTGGATATGGCCCTAATCCAATTGATTGTATAAATTTAATGAAAAGAGTATTTGTAAGAAAGACGAAAGATGGCATATATACTCAAATTCCAAACCGTCATATGCTGCTTGGAAATCATGGCCTTATGTTTTTAAAAGGAGAAATACCTAAATATATAGATGATGATGCTGAGGCAAGCATAGAAAGGATATGGGAACAGTTAGGTGTTGATATCAGTAAAGATCCAGTAAGACCAGCTATTCCTGGTAAGGCTGATGAAATATTAAAATCAATACATAAAGGTATAAAACTTCCGCAAAGGTCTTTGAGAAGGAGATTTAGTGATTTGTGGCATGGAAGAAAAGATTATATGTCTCCTGAAGATTTAACAGAAATAGAAAAAAGTATGGATCCAGAAACAAGAGAAAAATTTCAAAGAGCTAGAGAATTAAAAATTAAAGAAGATAAATTCAAGCCTTATCACGATTTTTTTTCATCTTTACCATGTGAATTAGATTTAGGAAAAGAAGGAGGACAAGAAAAACTTATGTTTGCTCATGCTTTTCCATTAAGTATGGCAAAGTATGCTGATCAGCTTGGAATTGATAAAAATGCTATTGGATTTTTAGAAGTTTATATTATTAAAAGAGAGGACTGGATAAGTTATGTTAAGGATCCTAAAAATTATTATGAACTTGATGATACAGCTATTGAAAATTTAGAAGCTTATGTCAAAGGACAAACCAAAAATTTAGGAGATTTAGGATTGACAGAAGAAAAAAAACAGGAGGTTTTAGATTTAAGAAGAAGAACTGCTATAGCTGAAGATGTTGTAAAATTCATGCCAGAAGGATATACATTGTTTATAGGGCATAATCATGATGATTTTATTGTTGATGGAAAAGAAGGCAGAAGGATAATCTCTCCTGGAGCTGTTTTTAATCCAAGAGCTGAACCAGGAGATGAGGATTATGAATATGCACACTATGTTCTTTATGAAAGTAGTGTTCCTCAAGATGTAATTTGCGGCAGAGTAAAATATAATAGAGATAAAGTAAATAGATATATGGAGGAAGCAAAACATGGCAACTGATAATGGTGATAATGGTAATAATGGTAATAATGAAACTGTTCGTTACCAAGAAGGAGAAGATAGAAGAACTTCAACATTATTACAGAGAGATCTCCATGGACTTTATCTTCATCAACATATGCCTTTTAAAAAAAGAGATCCTAAAAATTCAAATAAAATTCAACAAGTACCAGACCCAGAAAATCCTAGTAGAACTATAGATAAAGTAGTTGATATGGAATTAGTCAAACTTATTGGAAAAGGAGGTATGGCAACAACATATCTAGGAAGAACAGAAGATTCAGAAGAATGGGCTGTAAAAATTCTTCCTGTTATACCAGGCAATGAAGATAATAAGAAGTTTGTTGACAGATTTGAAGATGAAGCCAGACTGTTACATAAAGTTACTAAGAGAGATTTAGGATTTGTACAGATGGTAGATAGCGGCAGAACAAGATTAAAGGCATCTGATAACTCAGAAAATGAAGTATTGTATATTACAATGCAGTATATTGAACATGAAAATTTAACAACAAAAACATTGTCAATTCCTGAAGCTACTGATATTATGATTCAAGTAGCAAAAGCATTAAGAAATGCCCATAATTTAGAGGATGAAAACGGTGTAGTGCATCCATTAGCCCATAGAGATATAAAACCAGAAAATATTTTAGTGGACAAAGATGGTGTTGCTCATCTCGCTGATCTAGGAGTTGGAAAGGATTTAAAAGGAAAAAGTGCTGCAGCAACTGTCGGCGGTCTTTCAGGAACTCCTAGTTATATGTCTCCAGAACAAGCTAATGGATTAGAGGTTAATGATAAAACAGATATTTATTCATGGGGGACAACCTTTGTTTATCTTTTAACAAAAAGTCTTCCTTTTGATGGTGATTCTCCTTTAGCTATTGTAGGAAAAGTTAGAGATGTTGAAAAACCATTCAGAGTAATTGATGAAAAACCAGATGTTCCTCCAAAATTATCTGAGATAATTGAAATATCTACGAATAAGTTTGCTGAGCCAAGATTTGATGCTAAAGAATTAGTGCATGCATTAGAGATGTATAAAGAAGGGCATGGTTATATGCAAGAAGATAGGGACAAGATTTTGCAAGCTACTAAAACAGGCTTTTGGGAAAGAGCAAAAGGACTTAAAAAAGAAAAATTAATAGAATTAATAAAAGCACATGAAAAGGCTTCATGGTTTACTTCTGGAAGAGAAAGAAGAGCTCATCAGGAAAAAATTATAGAATATTACAGGAAGCTTGAGATTTCACAAAGCGTAGATGAAGTTATTCCTGAAGATATTGATTTAGCTTTAATAGTAGCACAAAAGCAAATGGATCTTATTGAAATAACTCCAGAAATAGAGCCAGAAAGATTAGAAGGAAGAGGAATAGGAAAAAAGAAAGCTGAAGCATTAGTTAATAAGATTAAACAAGAAGCAGGAAAATTCTGGGTAGGACGTGAATACGGAAAAGCTGAAACAATTATGGGTGCGGTTAAAGCAGAATGGGAAAAACTAAGGGATAAGTGGAAGCCTGTTGTAAGAGAATGGATTACACATTATGATACATTAATAGGGGGTTCTAAAAAGGCTCAACAAGCTAATATATTTATAGATGAGTGTAATAGATTCTTAACAAATGATGAGCTTGAAAGAGCATTAAGGGCTCATGGCGAAGCAAAAAATCTATTAGATCAAATACTTGAAAATCCACCTAATCCTCATCGTGTACAATTAGCTGAAAGATTGAAAAAAACCGATGAAAAGGTAAATCGTGAAGTGTTGCTTTATAGAGTTGCTCAATTAGTTGGAGATATGGCTTCACATATAGATACTAATCAATTTGGGTTTGCTCATCAAGATTATAATCAAATTATGGTTGATCTTAATAATTCTCCTCCAAGTGATAAAGGCGACAGATTAAGAAGACAAGCTAAAGACATGAATGATTTATTAGTAAAATCTGAAAATTTTTTCCAGGCAGGCGCTCTTTATAGAGCAGTTTTAGCAAATATTGAGGAGAGAACAGAAAATGGATATAAAGAAGCGCAGAAAAGGGCTGTTACAATAGATGGAATTATAGCAACACATATACAAGGGGATGATCCTAGAGAAATTGAATTTAGAGCGAAGTTTATAAAATTGCAGGGAGAATTGACTAGAAAAACAAAACAATTTGAAGAATTTAGCAGTATTGCAAAAGAATATAACGATCAAGTTTATCCGATGTATGAAGAGCATATAGATAAGAAATTTTCAGCTGAAGAATTGCCAGATTTAAACACGCTTAAAAGATTCCATTCTGGTGTCCAAGATTTGATAAGGCGTATTAGCAAGGTTCATCCAGAATCTGTCGGTCCAGAATATGAAGTTATAAGACAAGGCATGATTAGGGTGCAGATGGATGTAGCTCAAAAAGAAAAAGAATATGTAGATTCTAGATTTAAAGAAGTTGAAGCAGAGATTGCAAAAATAAGTGAAAAAGAAAATCAAGAAAATAATAAGGCTGCATATGATTCTGCAATAGCTAAGCTAAGAACTAATAGACAAGTTGTTAATTTATTAGATGCTGAAGAGATATATCAAAGATATGACAAGATGGAAGAAAAGGTTAGGGAGCAGTATGAATTTGCAAGAGTAGTTGGAAGAGCAAGAAAAGAAATATTAGGAAGCCTTTATGATGAAGCAAGAAAGACACTTGATAGAGTTCCTGAGGGAAGAGAGAAAGATGTTGAAGTATATCTAAGAATTATTGGATTAGAAGAAAAAGCAAGAAATCCTGTTTCACGTGGCACTTGTTATTTCTTAAAAATCAGAGAATTAGATGATGAGACAGTTGCAGGTTATAAAGGAACAATTCAAAATTTTGAAGGTTCAGAAGAAGCACACCAAGTAATGACAATGTTAGATGATATAAAGGCAAAGGTTCCTTTTGGAGAAGAAAGCGATCCTGTTTCTGAAGTCAGAGAGATGGTTGATAATTATAACAGAAAGAGATCAGGTTCAAGTAAAGATGAACTTAAAGCAGAAATTTTAGAAAGATTAAATGGATTAGTTGATTCCATAGAAACTTACTTAAATGAAAATGGACAACCAGTGCTAACTAGAGATATGAGAGCAGAATTAGGAACATCTTATCAGGATGCAGATTTCAGAGACAAAGCAAAAGAATTTTTCTGATTAGAAAACCTTAAATAAAAGCTTTAATTCTTTTTTTATTTGTATGAAAAAAAAAGAAAGTTCTAAAAAAGAAAAGATTACAAAAGATATGCCTATTGGAGATGTTGTAAATAAATATCCCCAAACTATAGAAGTATTTATGAAGCATGGACTTCATTGCATCGGCTGCGCTGCTGCTGCTTTTGAGAATATTGAGCAGGGTGCAAATGCTCATGATATTGATCTTGATAAATTAATTGAAGATTTAAACAAAGCTGTCAAGAAGAAAAAATGAGTTCTACAAAAGTAGGGGTAGGAGTAGGGATTATGATTCTTGATAAAGGCAGGATTTTATTAGGAAAAAGGCATGATGATCCTAAAAAGGCTGATTCTGCTCTGCATGGAGAAGGAACATGGACAATGCCTGGCGGTAAGCTGGATTTTGGAGAAACTCCTGATGAAGGTGCAAGAAGAGAAGCAGAAGAAGAAACAAGTTTAAATATTGATAAAGAGAAACTAAAACTAATAAGTGTGACTAATGAAGTTGTCCATGATGCTCATTTTATTACATTGGGATTTCTTTGTGAAAATTTTTCAGGAGAACCAAAGGTAATGGAGCCTGATGAAATTACTGAATGGAGATGGTTTGATTTGAATGACCTGCCAAAACCAATGTTTTTTCCTTGTGTGAAGATTGTTAAGAATTATTTAGCTGGAGAGATTTATAAACACTAAAATTTATATATAATTCTTTATTTTATAATATAAAGAGGTGAATCTATTGAAGTTTGGCTCTAATGCTATTGAAATTCTTAAAAGAAGATATTTATTAAGAGATTCAAAAGGAAAAATAATTGAGAATCCTGATAAGATGCTTAAAAGAGTTGCAAAAAATGTTGCAAAAGGCAATGCTAAGCTGGAGAAAGAATTCTATTCTGCTATGTCTAATCTTGAGTTTCTGCCAAATTCACCTACATTAATGAATGCTGGCACTAAATTAGGCCAGTTGAGCGCTTGTTTTGTTTTACCTGTAGAAGATTCTCTTGAAAGCATATTTGACACGTTAAAGTTAAGTGCATTGATACATCAAACAGGAGGAGGAACTGGCTTCAGTTTTTCTAGAATAAGGCCAAAAGGAGATGTCGTTGGAAGCACAAAAGGGATTGCTTCTGGTCCTGTAAGTTTTATGAAAATTTATGACAAATCAACAGAGGTTGTAAAGCAGGGAGGCAAGAGACGAGGAGCAAATATGGGTATTTTGAATGTAGACCATCCTGATATAATTGAGTTTATCAGGGCAAAAGAGAATGAAAAGGCTTTTAGGAACTTTAATTTGTCTGTTGGAATAACTGATAAATTTATGAAAGCTGTCAAAGCAGGAAAGAAATATGATTTGATTAACCCAAAAACAAAGAAATCTGCTGGAAAAGCTGATGCCAGAAAGATTTTTGACCTGATTATTGAGATGGCTTGGAAAACAGGAGATCCTGGAATTGTTTTTTTAGATGAAATCAATAGAAAACATCCATTGGAGAGGCTGGGGAAGATAGAAAGCACAAATCCATGTGGAGAAGTTCCGCTGCTTCCCTATGAAAGCTGCAATCTTGGCTCAATAAATTTATCTAAACTTGTTTCTAATGGCAAGATTGATTATTCTAGATTAGGAAAAATTGTAAGAACTGCTGTTCAATTTTTAGACAATGTTATTGATATTAATAAATATCCTTTGCCTGAAATTGAAAAGATAACTAAAGCAAATAGAAAAATAGGATTAGGCGTTATGGGTTTTGCTGAGATGTTGATTTTGATTGGAATTCGTTATGATTCTAATGAAGCTTTGAAAGTTGCTGATAAAATTATGGAGTTTGTATCTTCTGAAGCTAGAAAAATTTCTGCCGAGCTTGGCAAGAAAAAAGGAAATTTTTCTAATTTTAAGAAAAGTATTTGGTATGGAAAATACAAATCAATGAGAAATGCAACTGTTACAACAATTGCTCCGACAGGGACAATAAGCATTCTTACAGACTGCAGCAATGGCATAGAACCGTTGTTTGCAGTAAAATTTACTCGTACAATATATGAAGGGAAGAAATTAGTTCAAATTAATTCCCTATTTGGAAAGATTAAAAAGAAGGAACTATTTGTAACTGCACATAATATCAAACCAGAATGGCATATTAAAATGCAGGCTGTGTTCCAAAAATATGTGGATAATGCTGTAAGCAAGACAGTTAATTTAAGAAAAGGAGCAAGTAAAAATGATGTTAGGAAAATATTTTTAATGGCTTATGATCTTAAATGCAAAGGAGTTACTGTTTATAGAGAAGGCAGCAAAAAAGAACAATTATTAAGCCTTGGAAAATGTAAGGTGTGTGTTTGATGGGAAAAAATAATATTTATTTATGGACAGGAGAAGGTGCTGGCAAGACTACTTCTGCGCTTGGTGTTGCTTTACGTGCAGTTGGTCATAGAATGAATGTAATTGTTGTGCAGTTTATGAAAGGAAGAAAGAATATTGGTGAATATAAGATTATGAAAAAGCTTAAGCCTAATTATCAGATTTATCAATTTGGAAAAAAAGAATTTATTAGACCTTTGAACAGACCAAGTGAAAAGGATAAAGAGCTGGCTTTGAAAGGATTAGAATTTGCAAGAAAAGCTGCAAAGAAAAAACCAAGGCTGCTTATTTTAGATGAAATTAATCTGGCTTGTGCAATTGGTTTGGTTGATGTTAATGATGTTATTGATCTTGTCAAGCATTGCAGCAAGTATACAATTGTGTATTTATCTGGAAGAAGAGCTCCTGCAAAATTAAAGAAAATTGCTGATTTTGTTAATGAGATTAAATTGCTAAAATCACCTAAAAAATATCCAATTAGAAAAGGAATTGAGTATTAGTTGTAACATTGTTTTGCAACTAGATAATGAACTTTTAGTTGTTATTTTTTACATATTTTGCAATAATTAATTTCAAAATATATAGTTTTTAGTTTGATTATATTTAAATATTAGGTATAGTTTTTAATTTTCTGCAAAACACAACAATATCTAGTGTATTACTAGTAAGTTAATACAATATGTTGTGTTTATTTTTTAGTGAAAACAAAAGTATTTATATCAGTAAAGTTACTATTAGTATACTATATTGTATATCAATGTGTGAAAATAATGAGAGGTACTAAGAAATCAAAGATTTCTGGTACCATCAAAATTTAAAATTTTGAGGTGATTTAAATGAAATGTCAATATTGCAATTCTTCTAATACTAAAGTTGTTGATAAAAGAATAACAGAAGGAGGTAATAGAAGAAGAAGAGAATGTATTGACTGCGGAAAAAGATTTACAACATATGAAAAGATTGAGGTTAGCAGTTCTATTGATAAGGTAAAAAAAAGAGACGGCAAGATAGTTGATTTTGAAAAAGAAAAGATAACCAAGGCTATATTTAAAGCAGCTCAGGCTGTTGGAGGAAAAGACAAAGAAGAATCAGAAAGATTAAGCGGTTTAGTTATTGATTCTATTAATAAAAAATTCAAAGGAAAAACTCCAACTGTAGAAGATATTTCTGATGCTGTTGAAAAAGTGCTGATTGAAGAAGGTCATGCGAAAACAGCAAAAAGTTATATTCTTTACCGAGACCAGCATAAAAAATTAAGAGAGAGCAAAAATACTTTTGTAAATGTACAAAACACAATTAAAAATTATATTGACAGATTAGACTGGCAGGTTAAAGAAAACAGCAATGAAGCTTTTTCTTTTTCAGGACTACTGCTTTACACAGCAGGAGAGGTTATGAAAAATTATAATCTGACTGAGATGTACACTCCTGAGATTGCAGAAGCCCATAGAAAAGGGTATTTTCATATTCATGATCTTAGCCATGGCGTAATTGGTTATTGCGCTGGATGGAGCCTGAAGAATTTATTATTACTTGGATTTGGAGGAGTTCCAAACAAAGTAGACTGCAAGCCTGCAAAGCATATGAGCACAATTGTACATCAAATGGTAAATTATATTGGGTGTCTGCAGATGGAATTTGCAGGAGCACAGGCATTTAGTTCTGTTGACACTTTATTAGCTCCATTTGTAAGAACTGATAATCTAGCTTTTAAACAGGTTAAGCAGGCAATGCAGCAGCTTGTCTTTAGTTTGAATATCCCTTCCAGATGGGGAAGCCAGTATCCATTTTCTAATCTAACTTTTGACTGGAGTGTTCCTGAAGATATGAAAGATCAGCCAGCAATTGTTGCTGGTAAAGAACAGGATTTTACTTATGGAGACTGCCAAAAAGAAATGGATATGCTTAATAGGGCATTTTTAGAAGTAATGATAGAGGGAGATGCAAGCGGAAGGATTTTCAGTTTTCCAATTCCTACTTATAATTTGACAAAGGATTTTAATTGGGATAGTGAAAATGCAAAATTGTTGTTTGACTTGACTGCAAAATATGGAATGCCTTATTTCCAGAATTATGTTGGAAGCAATTTAGATCCAAGCTCTATAAGAGCAATGTGCTGCAGGCTAAATTTAAACCAAACTGAACTTATGAACAGACCAGGAGGAATGTGGGGGCCTGGAGATTCAACAGGCAGTATTGGTGTCATGACAATAAACATGAATAGATTAGGCTATGAAGCAAAAAATAAATCTGAATTCTTTGAAAAATTATCATATTATATGACATTGTCTAAAAATGCTCTTGAAATAAAAAGAAAAGTTATTGATAGAAACTTGGAAAACGGCTTAATGCCATTCACAAAAAGATATCTTGGAACATTTAATAATCATTTTTCAACAATAGGATTATGCGGAATGCATGAATGCTGCATTAATTTCCTAGGAAGAGGCATTGAAACAAAAGAAGGAAAAGAATTTACAATAGAAGTACTAAAATTCATGAGAGAAGAAATGAAGAAATTCCAGCAGGAAACAGGTAATTTGTATAATCTAGAAGCAACTCCTGCTGAATCTACAGCTTATAGATTTGCAAGACTGGATAAAAAGATGTATTCTGATATTTATTGTTCTGGAGACAAGGAGCCTTATTTAACTAATAGTACACAATTGCCTGTTGATTTTAGTGATGATGCAATTGAAGCAATTGAACATCAAAATGAGGTTCAGCCATTATACACAGGAGGAACAATATTCCATACATTTTTAGGAGAAAGGATGACTGACGGCGAGTCCTGCAAAAGATTGATCAAAAAGATTGCT
>JAHWIB010000068.1 GCA_019322815.1 Candidatus Woesearchaeota archaeon
TCTCCCAAGTCCGAGCTGCTTTTTGAGGAGGCGCCTTTGCTTCCTTTTTTCGCTTTTGGTGAGGACTTCTTTTCCCCTTTCTTTGCGGAGGAACTCTTCTGCTTCTTGTCGCCGCTTTTCTTTTTTGCGGATTTTTCGTCTTTCTTTTTGGCTGACTTCTTGGCCCGGCCTTTCTTCTTGTCTACCTTCTTTTCTGTTTTCTTTTTTTTTGATGCTGATTTGGTAGACTTGCCGGAGCCTCTTAGGATCTTCCTGACTGCCATCGCAGCTTTCTTTTCATCGTCTCCCATAGCAACCAGCTTGGCGATTGCTTTTTCTTTGTCAAGCTTCTTTTCTTCGATGAGCTTCCTGGCTTCCTTTGTTCTGTTATAGTCTTTCGGTAATTTTTTACTCATGATAATATTCTCCTTTTATCTGAGGTTAATATATTCTAGAAGGTATCAAAGATTTTCTTCAGACCTTCTTAGAAAAAAACAAGATTAATATATGACCCACTTTTTGAGGTCTTCGTTGTATGCGTGAAGCGAACCGGCGAAGTATGTTAAACTCCCGGGCTTGAGATCTGGGTACTTCGGTTGCAATCTATTTACCATATACTTAATCATCTCAGCAGCCTGCCAGATATCTATTGCGAAGTGTTTGAAGTAATCATTGCTCCGAATATAATAAATACAGTAGAGACGATTGTTGCGAATGAGAAATTGATATGAAATCGAGCAGGGGACTCTAGTATTGGCCCCTGTGATTTCTTGAGTATCATTTAGTAGATCCCAGATCAGCAGCATTGCCCTTCGAGAATGTATATCTTCTTCGAGGGCCTTTACACAGTTATCAATTTGATTTGCTTGAGGAGCTTCATACCCAGACATTCTCTCAGCATAGGTATAATCAAACTTCTCTTTATCTTTCTTTGCCATCAATCCCTGCCAAAGATCAATTCTAATCTTGTAGCTGTTCCCTGGATTGAAAGCCTTCCCCGAAGTTCTGTCTGCATGTTCCTGCACACAGTATTCTAAAATCCTTTTTGATTCGTCCTTGAACAAGAACTCAATCATTTCTGTTCTGCCTAATAAAGGCTTAGAGATTAGAAAAGAAACTCCGATAAGTTCCTTAGTGTTTTGATCCTCTCCCTCTAGTTGAACATTTTGATAATGTTTCACAGGTACAGTGATACCACAGACAGCCAGCTCCCTGTCTATTTCTTTAATCATCTGTTCGCAGTCTTTAAATATCCTCATCTTAGAATCCTCTCTTTTTTAATTTGCATTCATCAAGAAGCCAACAGGCGTGGCAAGTCATTGGTTGATCTCCATACTTGTGCTTCTTACAGTAAGCCATCTTCTGTTCATCTATGATCTTGTTCCTTCTCTGTATTCGTGTATTGTTATTCGGAAATCTCTTTCCTTTTATATGTGCCTTTATTAATTTAGCAACATAAGTACAGAACTCAACAGGGATGAACCTTCCTGTCTGCCTGGTCATCTCCAGATTCTTATCATGATTCCAGGTACCATCTTTATTAATTCTTTCTCCCACTAGCACAAAGTCATCTGGAGCTCCTTGGATTCTTAATCTCTCTCTTATGCTAAGGGGTAAGTTTGTCCTAGGATGTACCATTGCATTCTTCCCGATTAAAACGCCACAGGGTCCATGCCAATAACCTTTTCGAAATCCGAACCTGGATTTAATCTTACCATCTCTAGCATGATATAATAAATTATGACCTTCCTTTTGTTTTTCAAAATACTTTTTAGCATCAGCCCATGAATACTGAATCTTCATCTTGTGCAGGCCAAAAGCTTTGCTGCACTTTTCCTTTAAGACATGCTTGTAGTGATTAGGAAGTTTCCCATATTTCTTTTTGTACAGATCTCCAATCACATCTTTCATGGTAAGATTGTTCTCTTTCTCATTAGGCCTAAACACGAACTTCTCTTTTGTTAATGCTCCAATGATAAAGAGTCTTGTCCTTCGTGCCTGGATATTTCCATAATAATAATTGGGAATGAGTTCAAAAAAGATATCATACTTAGGGAACTTCTTTGCCCACCACTTACCATCATACTTCTCTAAGAGTTTGGGCAAGTTGTCAATCACAAAGAATCGAGGACTGATCTTCTTTATCTTCCTGAGGGTATTGAGTAACAACTCAGAAGACTCATCCATAGTATTATCTTTATCATTTTTTAAATTAGAGAACAACCCGCAGGGAGGGTGAGACATTACGAGATCTATTCCTTTAAACTCACTAAGAGATTCTAAAGGAGCATCTTTCATAAAGAAAGATCTTTTAAAGTTTGCTTCGAAAGTTCCTGTTTGAAAATCTTTTCTGCTTTCAAGGTTTCCTATTACTTTGAATCCAGCAGCCTTAGCTCCAATTAACATAGAGCCTATCCCTCCAGTTATTCCTATAGCCTTCATGACTTTCCTTTATTATATATCATCACTTCAATTCTTTCCTTGCCGTCTTTTGGTTTTGCTCTTCTTTTAGGAGCTGAGTTATGCAAATTACTATTAAGCTTTTTGTATTTATATCTCTTTATTAATTTATTAAATGATTTATTTTCATTTAAAATATCAGTATAGATAAAAGAAATATTTTCATTCTCAATCAACCAATCACATAAGAAAGTAGTATTTTCCTTCTTCCATCCATATCTGTCCTTTAAAGTATAATAAGGAGGATCTAAAAATAGAAAAGACTTTTTATCAACTTTTTTTAGAATTTTTTTAAAATCATCATTAAAAACTACAGGCTTTCTTTTTTTGCAGAAATCTATAGAACTTAATATTGTATCAAACTTATTACTATATTTTCTAACACCATAAGATTGATTAAATCCATTAGGACCAAATCTAACTAAATTATTTATACAAGTATTAGCAAGAAAAATGAATGCAATTGTTTTTTTTAATTCATTCAACTCTCCCTTATTAAATAAGTCCCTGAACTTATAATAGCCTTCTTTTGATTTTTCAATATTAAACTTATTCTTTTCTTTGTCTGATAAAGACAGCAGTTTATCCCTGCTAATTAAACTATAATTCTTGAAAAATAAAACTAATTCTTGTTGATAGTCATTGATTATATATTTTTTAAAATTAGCTTCTAGATTAAGAAAAACAATACCAGATCCCAAAAATGGCTCAACGTAGTCATACTTAGATGAATCCTTATTATCAAAAATCCACTTAATGCATTTGTTTATAATAGGAAGATGAATCCTTTTACTTCCCATATAATTATAAATACGATTCATTAGTACTTACTCTCCAAGCGAAACTTATTTACCTGAAACTTCTTTGACCATTCTTTATATAATTCTTCAATGCTCATATTAATTTGTACCAAATCAAAAAACTCAGACCATACTTTTCGAAATCTTTTTTCAAACTCTAAAAGATCTACTAAGTATTGAGACTGCTTCCATAATCTGTTCTTTAATTTATTGCAGGTCATACCAATTGAATAAGTGACACTCCACATTGAACTCTTTATTGTATCTTCATCATCTACCCAGCAAGGATCATCAATAGATATCTTTGAGAGTTCAGTGTAGTCCCAACCATAAATGATATATGCTTCCATAAGAAAGTTAAAAGCATCCACTATCTCTTCTTTATAATGTTGAGCCTCTATATTTTTATATGCTTCATATGCTTCTGTCAATTCTTCCACTACCCGAATTTCGAGAAAGTCTTTGAGAATTTGTTGATCCTCTAAGGTGTTGATATCAAAGCTATCAACACTGATATTCTCTACCTTTAAATACTCCAATAGAAGTTCTCTCTGCTGGGCAAACATAATGTCCATAGCAATATTAACATCACCAGGCCAAGGGAATGATTTAAAATCTTCAGTGTTCAAAATTAGTTCCTCCTGCTTCTCTGTATATTCTTTCAAAAGTTTCTACACTCTCATCATCAAAATTATTATGGAAGGAGTACACAAACTTTGAAGGGATTCGTGATAAAAAGTTATGATACATAGATACCTGGGCATTGTACTCAAGATGATCCCATTTATCTTTCGGACCTCTATCAAAAGGACATTCCCCGTAGATGAAAATGATTCTCACATCAGAGCTGTGATAGAAAAACTTATTTGAAATATAATCCACATACTGCTGAGCAAAAGCTTCGGTCCACCTGTCATTGATTATATTGTACACTGCAGAAGTAAGAAATCCTCTGTCCATAGTTATGTATAGAGGCTTGAAGTGATTCAACTCCATGACCTGTATATCTTTTCCGATGCAAGTCCCAACTGCCATTTTGGGCTTGTTATTAATCTCAAATGTTTTATCAAGCTTTGCAAAACTTAACTTGTGATACC
>JAHWIB010000020.1 GCA_019322815.1 Candidatus Woesearchaeota archaeon
ATGAATCAGTGATTAACAATTGAGTTACAGCCCCTGCGTTTGCAGCCATTTCAACTTCATCTGTTCCATAAGCTGCATTTTCTTGTTTTGAAATTTCTTTTAATAATTCCTCTACTAATTCGATCTCTTTTGCTGATCTGACTTGCTTTAGAACTTCCCTCATTTCCGGCCTTTTAAGAACTTCATTTATTGCACCTTTATCAACAGAAGAGCATGCTGCTAGCACTATTTTTTCTTTTAGTTCTTTGTCTTTTATTTCCTTCATTAAATCTTCTTTCCAGAAAGCAGGGCTTGCTAAAATTATATTTTTTATTTTGTATCTTGTTGTATACTCTTTTAATGATTTTATAATTTCCTGATAAAATCCTCCTTTTACACTAACTCTTTCTTCTTTTTTTGCAACTTCTCCTTTAATAGAACTTAATATTTTATACCCTCTTGGCTTTGATAAAGCAAAAATTGATTCTTCTCTGTCTAAAATGCAGATTAATATACTAGGTATTTTTTCTTCAGAAGCTTCTTTTAATTTGTCTAACTGGAATCTCAGCCATTTAGGTTTGGTGATTGTTATAATATCATTTTCTTCTATTTTAAAGCTATGGTGTGCTGCTTTTGGGATATCTTCAGGGCCTTGCACTACAATTCCAGAAATTCTTAGAATGTTATCTTTAAACTCAATTTTTTCTGTTTTTATTGTCAAGGTAACCTTCTTTTTAATGATTTTTATGTTTCTTTCTTCTCCTTGTCCTAATTTTATTTTTCTGACTGTTTGAGCTTTGATAAGATCATCTTTATCTAAAATATGGCTTAAATACCATAAATCATCAATATTTTCAGCTTTAATTTTAATAATTCCTTTCTTTAGATTCTGATGAATAATTTTCATGATTAAATTAAAGAAACATTTATATATAAAAGTTTACTTATTTCATAATAATATGGAAAGTTTTTTTAGGATTAGAAAATCCAAAAAAGGAATACAAGAAGCAGGCGCTATGGCAGCAGCTGCTTTAATAATTGTTATTACATTATTAATTGTGGGATATATACTATTTCTACCACCAGCAGAAAGAGAAAAACTTTTGAGTGAAGGTGATGAAGATGAAAATGCTACTGAGGAAGAAATAATTGAAATTGTTCTTTCAGAAACACCTGAAAGGATTTATCCTTTAACTCAAAGAGAATTTGAGCAGGAGCTTCCTTCTGTAAATATATTTATCAAAGAAGAAGCAACTGAACTTAAGAAAGTAGATTCTTTATTTACAAGCAGATCTTTGTTTAGTGATAAAAATGCTGTTGTAGAATTTGAGATTGTTGATGTTGAAGATATAAAAAATGTTCTGCTAAATTTTGTTGTCCAAGAATCAGAAGGAAGATTAATCATTAAATTAAATAATATTGAGATATATAACAGAGAAATAACAACAGCTAATATACAACCTATTGAACTTAAAGAAGGATTAATAGAAGGGACAAATGTGCTTGAGTTTTCTGTATCTTCTCCTGGAGCAACATTCTGGAGAACAAATAAATATGCTCTAGAAGATATCTTAATAACAGGCAGTGTAGTTGACAGAGAAGCGCAGGAAAGCAAACTTACATTTATGGTATCTCAGACAGAGCGTGAAAATCTAAAAAAAGTAAAACTTCATTTTTTTACTGACTGTGATTTAGATTCAGTGGGCAAATTAGAAATATGGATTAATAATTATAATCTATATTCAGCAATTCCTGACTGCGGATCTCCAAACAGGCCAATAGAATTCAGCCCAGATAAGTTAGTTCCAGGTGAAAATCAATTAATCTTTAAAACTGAAAAGGGAAGCTACCTTATTGACCATATAAGATTAACCTCAGAATTGGAAAGAGTTGAAGCTAAAACATATTATTTTACAATAGACCAAGAAGAGTTTGATGATATTGAAGATGGATATTTGGATGCTACTTTATATATAAGATTTATAGATGATGAAACTCCTAAAGAAGCAAGAATATTAGTTAATGGACTTGCTTTTGGATTGGATCAGACAGATATTGAATTTGAAAAAGTGATTAATACTTATATTGTAAAAGGAAATAATGCTTTGAAGATAGAGCCAGATGAAGCTATTGATGTAGCTGAATTAGAAGTAAGATTAGAGTAAATGTTTTTAAAAAAAATTGAGGTGAATAGAGAGAATTCTTATTTAATTTAAAATGGCCAAAGGTGCAGAAAAACAAAGAAGGAAAGAAATGTGGAAAGCAGAGCAGGCTAGAAGAGATAAACAAGCTGCAACCAAAGAAAGGTTATTGAGAGAGCAGGCCTTGAGAAGAGCAAGAGAATTAGCTGGAAACGGTCCTGAAAGACCTCTTGCTGGATTAGCTAAAACAGAAGCTGCAATCAAAGCAAAACAGCAGGCTGCTCAAGCTCCTGCAGCACAACAGGCTGCACCAGCTAAGCCTGCTGGACCTTCAAGATTAAACAAATTTGGCGGCTGGCTAAAAGCTGGAGTAGCTGGAATGAAAGGTTATTTAGCTGGCAAACTTACAAGTAAGGGGGATGGAGAAGAAAAACAAAAATCTCCTCCAAGCCAGTTGACTGGCTGGATTTTCTTTTTTGTGTCTATAATCTTGTATTGGTTTGTAGATTTAGCAACAGGATATAACGGAATTGATATTGGTTTTTTTATTGGCCTTGGTGGAGCTGACTGGCTTTATAAATCTGGAATTTTGACAATTATTGCAATAATTTTGGCTTTTCAATTTATTTTTTCAAGACCTGAATCTGGTGCAGAGTTTAAATCTGATATTTTCTTGGATATTGTTTTGGCTTTTGTTTTTATTATAGCAAGATACAGTGTTGGAGCTCTTTATCATGCTATTTTTATTTTAGGAATCTGGTTTTTTCTCCTTAGACCTGTGAAAAGCAGAATTGATGCAAACCGCACATTAGCTATTCTTATTTTAATTGATTTTATTGGATTTTCTGCTCTAGAATACTTGCTTTCAAATACAGGATTTTTAGGTGGAGCAGGAATTGTGGCAAATTATGTGATGTTCCCGATATTTTCATTATATCTTTTAGGTTACTTAAAAGTTTATGGAAAAAGCGGGCTTGCTTCTTTTTTATTATTTTTAATAGTTGTACTTTATATATTTGGTTTTGTAAGAAACAGCCCTCAATATCAAACATTGACTTCTGAAATAGATTTAAAACAAAGAGAAGAAGCGTGGGGTTTTTGGAAAACATCTATTTTTAGAACAAAAGAATTTGCAGGAATGATATTGGATCCATTAGGATGCAGCAGTTTGATGGGAGTCAGCTCCAGCGATTATGAAGATTGTTTGAGAGAGAGACAATATGACAGGCTTTGTGCTGAATATGGAAGAGGAACTGAGGAATACGAAAACTGTATAAAACAAAAACAAGGGTTGGATGTTACTGGAACAACAGACAAAACAATAAAGGAATTTACCAAAATAGAGTTTAAACAACCTAAAGAATTTCCAAAACAAGTCCAAAAAGAATTTTCTCCTCCTATTCCTATGCAGTTAAATATAGAAAGCCCTAAAAAACCAGTAACAATTGAATTAAGCTGCAAGTTTAAAACAGCAGGAGAAGAGTTTGATGGAGATGTTCAGCCTAAAAAAATAGAAGAGATTATAGGAACAAAAGAGCTGACAGTATTATGCGACAAACCATCTGACAAAGAATACAAAGAATTGAAAAGTTATACAGTTACATATACTGCAAAAGTAGAAGGCATTGAAACAGAATCAACTTTGACAAGATTATTTGTAGGAAAAGAACTAGATGAAAAAGAAAAATCTTCATTGCTGTCATTACATGAATTAACACAAACAGAATCCAGCAAAAGTGCAGAAGAATTTGCTGTGTTTTCATTTGGCATTGGAACACCTCCTACAAACCCTTTTATCAATAATAATCCAACTCAAGTTATTATAGGAAATATTGAAAATCTGGCAAACGGCAAAATCTTAGCTATTGAAAATATTGAAGTTAATTTGATAAACCATATAACGCTTACGCCTGCATGCTTAAAATCATTTACACAATCAGGAAACTCATTAATACTAAAACCAGAAGTAAAAAATAAACTAGTAAATCTTAAAACAAAAAAAGGAGAAAGATTATTTTTGCTTGGGTGTAATTTACAAATAGGTTCTGATCTTGCTGAAACAAAAGATTATGTCAAAAGAGGATTTAGCTCAAAAATGACATATACATATGAAATTACTAAAGAAGGAAAATTTACAGTAGCAAAAAACTTAGCAATAACATAAAATGAAAAATAAGATGTTAATAATTGGAATTATTATAATATTGATAATTAGTACAGGCTGCAGTCTAGGGAAAAAACCAGGAGATGTTGAACCAGAATCAGTTGATTATCATACAGGAACAGAAGGCCTTGTTCTTAATCTTGTAGAAGGAAGACCTCCTGGAAAAATATGGCCTGGCAGTGATTTTTTGATTGAAGTTGAATTAAGAAACAAGGGAGCACATGATATTGAAGGTGGAAAACTAAAACTCCATGGTTTTAATCCGATGTATGTTTCTCCAAGTGAAGAAGAAAAACCAATACAAACATTATATGGAAAAAGTTTTGGATATCCTGAAGGAGATTATGCATTAATCCAGTTTAAAGAATCAAATATATTAGCTCCTCCTGGAAAAACTCCGTTATCTTTTACTTTATCAGCAGAATATGATTATGCAACAGAAGCGAGCGCGGAAATTTGTGTCAGTCCTGATATCACCCCCCTTGCTAAAACAATAGAGGCTGTATGTGAAGTAAAAGAGATTAATCTAAAAGGAGGGCAAGGAGCACCTGTTGCAGTAACAAGAATCAATGAAATACCAAGCTACAAAGGAACAAATCTGAATATAAATTTTATACTTGATATTGAAAATGTTGGTAAAGGAGAGATATTGGGAGATATAATAGTAGAGAATGTAAAAGTAGGAACACAAAATTTGGTTTGTGATAAAACTGATTTTAAATTAAAGGAAGATACAAAATCAGCAAGATTAAAATGTGAATTAAATATGCTTAGACCATCAGGACCTTATACAAGCATACTTACAGCAAAATTTTCATATAGATATAAAACAAAATTAGACAGCAAGATTGAAGTAATCAGTGAAGAATAAACCAAAAAGCTTAAATAAAAAACTATATAAAAGATATATAATATGATAAAAAAGAGGTATTTTGCATTTTTACTAATTTTAATGATTTTATCTGTAGTTTTAACAAGCTGTAAAGGAGGTTTAACTGGATCTAAAAAACCAGAAGATGTTGAAGAAGATGTTCACAGCGGCACAAAGGGTCTTGTTATGAATTTTGCAAGAAATTTGCCTCCAAATAAAATGTTTGATACAGATGCTCTTGATATTGTTGTTGAGTTAGAAAATAAGGGGGCTTCTGACTTAAAAGGAAATAGATGCTGGCTGCATTTAAGCGGTTATGACCAAAGTATTTTCCCAAATCTTTGGCCAGGGCCTTATCAATGCGGAGCATTAGATGCAAGGAGCATATATAATCCTGATGGCGGTTTTGATACAAAACAGTTTATGAGCCCTCCTTATGGTATATTTTTACCAGAAGGAATTGACGTTCTTCCGCAAACATTTGTCGTACATGGATGCTATAAATATCAAACAAAAGCAAGGCCAATTGTCTGCATAAATCCAAGATTGTATGATATAAGGGCTGCTACAGAAGCCTGTGTTGTACAAGATGTAGCAATGGGAGGAGGGCAAGGAGCGCCTGTTGCAGTAACCAATGTTAAAGTCAATATGATGAAAGACAAGGCTTTATTCACAATAACCGTTTCTAATTCAGGAACTGGAACTGTTTTAAGCGAGCAAACAAGCTTGTTAGGAGGAGTAGTACACAGCTGCCCTGTTAAATTAGAATATCAAGATATAGATATTGTCAGATATGATGTGGATATTGATTCAGCTGGTGCTAGTTTGCTGAGCTGCAGCCCTGAGCTTGAAGGACAGAATAAAATAAGATTAGTAAATAATCAAGGAAAGATAGTTTGTACATTTGCAATATATGGAGATACTGCATTTACAACTCCTTTAAGAGTAGATTTATATTATAATTATTTGGATTCAATTTCAAAACAAGTTGAAATAATTAAAACACCAAGTTAGGAGGTAGATTTTGATGAATAAAAAATATATTTTTGCAATATTTGTTATAAGTTTGTTGATTTTGATAACTGCCTGTGAGGAAGGAGGGGAAGATATTACAGGTATTCCAGAACCTTTTGAAGGAGGAAGCCAAGGTTTAATAGCTGAATTTGAAGAGATAGGAATTATTGAAGAAGGAGAATATACATTTTATGAAGATGAGTTAATCCCAATGCAAATCAATTTTAAGAATAAAGGAGAGGAAGATATTGAGGTAGGAGATTTAAGAATTGAGTTAAAGGGTATTTTAATTCAGGATTTTTCAGGAATTGTTTCTGATACTTTGACAAATACAGAATTAATAGAAGGAGTTAGTGAATTTAATCCAGAAGGCGGTGAAGAAATAATTGATTTTACTCCGACAGGAGGAGCAAGCTATTTGCAGGAAATTGCTGGAACACATTATACAATAAATCCATTTATAGTTTATACATATGAATATTCGACAAAAGCTTTAGTTCCTGAAGTTTGTTTTAAAGAGGATCTTAGAGATACAAGGTTGTGCAATGTTAAAGAAAGCAAACAAATATTTTCTTCAGGAGCACCAATTCAAGTTATATCAGTAGAAGAAGAAACAGCTGGAACAGGAAAAATATCATTGATATTTGAAGTTGAAAATGTTGGAGGAGGAGAAGTAACAACACCAGGAGATGAATTTAATCCTAGCTATGGACAGATAGCATACAGACTAGAACCAATAACAGAAAGACCTAATTGGGAATGCACAGCTGCAGGAAGACAGAATGAAGCAAGGCTGATAGGAGGCACTACAGTAATCAGATGCAGGCTTTTAAATCCGCTTCCAGAAGATGCTCTTTATACAAAAGCAATAGGATTAGTCATAAATTATGACTATAGGGATGTTATCCAGCAGAAAATAAGGATTAAAAAAGCAATCTAATTTTTTTATTTATTTTTTAGAACCAGCTAAAACAACTTGGCTTAATAATGCTTCTAATTGGAGAAATTCGTCACTTCCTTCTGTCATCCTGAATTCAATCTCACCGCATTTGTCTATCAAGTTAACCTTGCTTCTATCTTCTATATCTAAATTCCAGATCTCTTTTTGGATCTGTTTAATTATATCTAATCCTGATAAACCATAGTTCAGCATGACATCTAATAATTTATTTCTTGCATCAACAAATTTATTTTGTAATGCTAAATCCAATAATTCTTTCACTTCTTTTGGCCTTGCAACAGAGGCTAAGGAGAAGATTAAATCTTCAGTTATGTTGTTGGAAATAGCTGCACTGCTTTGCAGGATATTTTCTATTCTTCTGCAGTCACCTTCACTTATCTGATATAATGCTTGTTTTGCTTTTTCATCTATCTTTAATTTCTCATTTTTTGAAATTATACCAATTATCTCAAAGATATAATCTTTTGCTAATGGCCTAAATCTAAAAACAGCACATCTTGACTGGATTGGATCAATAATTTTGCTGCTGTAGTTGCAGCTTAGAATAAATCTTGTTGTTTGTGTATAATTCTCCATTGTCCTTCTTAATGCCTGCTGCGCTTCTTTTGTCAAAGCATCACATTCATCTAAATAAATGATTTTAAATGGAACATTTCCGATTGCTTTTGTTCTTGCGAAGTCTTTAACTTTATGCCTTATGATATCAATTCCTCTTTCATCTGAGGCATTTAATTCCAAGAAATTCTGTCTCCAGCTATCACCAAATAATTCTCTTGCTGTAACTAAAGCCAAGGTTGTTTTTCCAATGCCTGCAGGTCCGGCAAACATAAGATGAGGCATATTCTTTTGTTTAACAAAAGATTTTACCCTTTTAACAATTTCATCCTGGCCTTTAACTTCATCAAAAGTTTTTGGCCTATATTTTTCAGTCCAAATAGCAATATCCATTTTGCCCCCTAATTAAAAAAGAAAATTAAGAGATATTAAAAATCTTTCTAAATAATGTCTTCTTCAGAAACAACCATGAAATCTCCAACTGCAATTACTGCTGAGAAAGGTATAAGTATCTTTCCTTCTTTATCTTTTTCTAATTCCAACTTTTCTGTATAAGTTGTTGGATTAGCAAGAACCATATGGATTAATTCTCCGCTTCTTGTTTCAAATATGATATCTCCTACTTCACCAAATCTTTTTCCTGTTTTAGAAACTACTGTTTTTCCAACCAATTCTTTTGAAAATTTTTTATCTTCTTCAGCCATTTTATAATCCCTCACATAATTATGATAATTTATGAATAGATTAAGTCATATTTAAAGCTTTTCATTTAGATTTTAAATCATTAAGCTTGTTTTTAAGCAGTTTATCATCAAAACATTTGTCTTTTAAGCCGCAAACCCTGCATTTATTGTTGTTTTCTGTTTTTTCTGGTATTTCAGATGAATTTAAGAGATTTCTGACTTTTTCTTTAAGGTCTTTTACTTCTTGTTTTAAAAAGGGATTTATTGAAATCTGTCTTTTGATATCTTTATCTAAATAGTGTATGAATCCTTCTTTTATCGGTTGTTTGAGCTTTTCTTCTAATAGTAAAGCATAAGCTGCTATCTGAATCCTATGGCCTGGCCAGACACCTTCTTTTGGCATTGAGCCTGTTTTTAATTCAATTGGAACAGAACCTTCTTTGTATTCTTCTACTCTGTCAATAATTCCTGTCAGTTCTAATCCATCTGATTGTATCTTTATTTCTGATTTTATTTTTGGTATTAAAGAATTCCATAATTCTTCACCATATATTTTATGTTGAGCAATGAAGTTGAATATATTTTCTGCTCTTATCTGGCTTTCTCTTACAAAGAATGGGAAGATTTTTTTGAAGGCATCCAATGGTTTTAATTGGACTGATTTTAATCTGAATCTGTTTTTATGAATAACATTTCTTAACTGCTCTGCATAATTATGAATGTACATATCATAAAGATCTTTGAAGGCAGTTGTCTTTTCTATGCTTTTTACTAAAGATTCTTCTATTTTGTTTATCTGTTCATATGTTTCATGTCGGATTGAGCCTTTTACTAATGCTTCTTTTTCAGGCTCAAAGAATTTTAGAACTCTTTCTAAGTATAGTTTTCTTTTACAGTATAAGTAAGCAGAAAGCATTGTTACAGAGATTCTTCTAGCCATGAATTAATTTTAGTGTGTTTATTTAAATGTGTTTTGGGTGGATGGCCAGTGGGATATTATTTTGTATTTACTCCTGTTCCACATCCAATAAAAAGTCCTGGATTAGGCATTCCTGTTAATATAACTCTACCACCAATTTCTTCACATTCTTCAACTGTATTTATATCTTTATATACTGTAAGAACTGAACCATAATCAGGACATATGTCCATACAAAAATATATTTTTTCTAAAGGGAATCCTGTTCTTGGATCTGTACCAGCAGGTCTTGGATAAAGAGAGGGTTCTATATAAGGATATATTAAATAACTAAATCCAATTAATAAAAGAATGAAAATTGAAAGGATTATAATAATTAATTTTTTCATAATTTAATTAGATATTGGGTTTATATTTATAATTTTCTATAACTTTTAAATCCTTAGGGTCTGTCCCAAGTCTCGTTCACTCAGCCGAAACGGCTATTAAATAAAGATGTCGGCCGACGATGTAGTCTTACGAGCCTATGGCTAGTTCACTTGCCAATTGGCGACTTGGGACAAACCCAAATCCTTAGAAACCTTTTTATACTATAATTCTAAATTTATAATTAAAATGGATGTTAAAGAAAAGCTTGAGTTGATAAAAAGAAATACACAAGAAATTGTGACAGAAGATGAATTAAAAGAACTTCTGAAGAAAAAGAAAAATCCTGCTGTTTATCTAGGGACAGCTGTTACTGGAAGGCCTCATGTTGGTTATTTTATGTGGGTTTTGAAGATGGCTGATTTCTTGAAAGCTGGATTCAAGGTCAAGCTGCTTCTTGCTGATATCCATGGAGCATTAGACAATACTCCCTGGGATTTGTTGGATAACAGGTCTAAATATTACAATATAGTTATTCCTGCTATGTTTGAAGCAGTTGGAGCTGATATTAAAAATTTTGAAATTATTCAAGGATCTGATTTTCAGTTAAAAGATGATTATGTATTTGATGTTTTGAAGATGTCAACAATGGCTTCTGTCCATGACTGCACTAAAGCTGCTTCTGATGTTGTTAAGCAATCAGAAAATCCTAAATTATCAGGATTGATTTATCCGATAATGCAGGCTGTTGATGAAGAATATCTGAAAGTAGATATCCAATATGGTGGGATTGACCAGAGAAAGATATTAATGTTTGCAAGAGAGTATTTACCTAAAATAGGATATGAAAGAAGAATTGAAGTTATGACACCATTGATTCCTGGATTAACTGCTGGAGGAAAGATGAGTGCTTCTGTCAAGGCATCTAAGATTGATTTAATTGATGATGAAAAAGCAGTAAAGGAAAAATTAAATGCTGCGTTCTGTCCAGAAGGGATTATTGAAGAAAATGGTGTTTTGGCTTTTTGCAAATATGTTTTAATGACAATAAAGCAGGATAAAAAAGAAGAATTTATAATCAAAAGGCCTGAAAAATGGGGCGGAAACTTAACATATAAAACTTATGAAGAATTAGAAAAGGATTTTGCTGCAAAGAAATTACATCCAATGGATTTGAAAAACGCGGTTGCTGAAGAAATCAACAAACTTCTTGAGCTGATAAGAAAGAAGGTTAAAGGTAAAGAAGAACTTATTAAGAAAGCTTATCCAGAATGAATACAAAAATAAAAAGTATAACTAAAGCTTGTTCTATAAATGATGAAATATTTAGTCTAATTGTTAAGAATTTACGAAATAAGATATTAAAGACAGAATCAGATATTAATAAATTTATAAGAAAAGAGGCAAGAAAAAGAAAACTGAAAATCTCTTTTCCTCCTGTTGTTGCAATCGGCAAGAATGCAGCTAAGATTCATCATAAACCTAAAAAAAGAAAACTGAAAAAAGGATTTTTAGTCATGGATTTTGGTGTTAAAGTAAACGGATATTGTTCTGATATGACAAGAACTATATATATTGGAAAGCCTTCAAAAAAAGAAAAAGATATCTATGACAGGGTTCTGCAGGCACAAAAGACAGGAATTAAAAAAGCAAGGATAGGAGCAGAGTGTTTTGAGATTGATTATGCTGTAAGAAAAAATCTGAAAGGATTAAGAGAAAAGTTTGTCCACTCCTTAGGCCATGGCGTAGGGAAAAAGATCCATGAACTTCCAAACCTATCTCCAAAAACAGATTATCTGCTGAAAAAAGGAGATGTAATAACAATAGAGCCAGGAGTTTATATCAAAGGAAAATTAGGGATAAGGATTGAAGATTCTATACTGATTGATAAAAGAATAAAGATATTAACAAGATCAACTAAGAAATTGATTATAATCAAATAAGAAATTTACCATCCTTCTGTATTAATTTACCGTCAACAAATATTTTTCCTCCTCTGCGCAAATCCTTAATCATATCCCAATGCAGAGCTGATTTGTTTCTTCCTCCTCCCTCTGGATAAGCCATACCTAAAGCCAGATGGATTGTTCCTCCTATCTTTTCATCAAAAAGTATTTGTTTGATGAAATTTTTAATATTATAATTAAGGCCTATTCCGAATTCTCCTATCTTGCAGCTTCCTTTGTCTGATTTTATCATCTCTTTAAGGAACTGCTCTCCTTTCTCAGCTTTTACTTCAACGACTTTTCCTTTATGAAATCTCAGAAAGACTCCTGAAACTTCTCTGCTTCCATATATTGCAGGATAAGTATAATGTATATAACCTTCTGTTGAGTTTTCCTGAGGCGCGATGAAGACTTCTCCATCAGGCATATTTCTATGGCCATCACATTTGATTGCCTGTCTTCCTTCAATGCTGAATGTCAAATCACTATTTTCTCCTGTGATCCTTACAACCCTTCCTTTATCCAACGTTTTTTTTAATTTTTCTTGTTTTTTAGATTCTTTCTGCCAATCTATGTTTGTCGCTGCATAACAAAAATCTTCAAATTCCTCTAAACTCATTTCTGCATCCTGCGCCAAAGAATGTGTTGGAAATTCACATATAACCCAATTATTTTTTTTAATTATAATATATGAAACCTTTCTTGTAATCTTTCTTCTCATAGCAATTTTCTTTGGATCAATCCTGGTCAATTCTTTTGTATTATATTCTGCGCCTATACTGATCGAGCCGTCTGCCATTTTTGCTTCCATCATTGCTAATTTAGGAAAACTCAACAATTGTTCTTTTGAAGCGTTCTTATAGTAAGCATAAGTAAAACCAGGAACCCCTGCATGAACTACTGGAAAGGCTCCTTTTTTAAGAATAAGCTTGTAAACTTCTAATGCTAATTCTTTTGCGTCTATTCCAAAATTTAATTCAATCAAATCTCCTTTTTTTATTTTGACTGAATAATTAACCAAAATCTCTGCTAATCTTTTAACTCGCGGATCTGCCATAAATTAATTTAATGAAAATCATAGTATATAAAAGTTTGGGTACGGCACCAACAAGATTTATAAATAACTTTGCATATCTATATTAAATGCCTGAAAACAAGGGGGTATTAGACAGGGTAATTTATTCCTATAGTACATCTTCTAACCAGACTGAAGAAGAAAATAAATTATTAAGAGAAACAGTAGATAAATTAAAGGAAGAAGTAGATAGATTTAAAAAAACTCCTCTGATGATTTGTGTTGTCAAAGCAGTGATTGGAGATGAAGTTATTATACAAATTCCTAATGGAAATGAATTTCTTGTAAATAAAACAAGCGACTGTGAATCTCTAAGACCAGGAGATTCAGTTCTTGTTGAACAAAAGAATCTAACTATTGTAAAAAAGATGAATAAATCAAAAAAATTTGCAGTTGATTCTTTTGTGATAATAGAAAAACCAAATACTACCTGGAAACATATTGGGGGATTGAAAAAACAAAAAAAAGAGATTCAAGAAGTTGTTGAGCTTCCGTTAAAGAAGCCTCATTTATTTAAAGAAGTTGGGATAAGCCCTCCAAAAGGAATTTTACTGCATGGACAGCCTGGAACAGGAAAAACCCTGCTTGCCAAAGCAGTTGCACAATCAACAAATTCAACATTTATTGAGATAGTTGCTTCTGAATTAGTCCAGAAGTTTATTGGAGAAGGTGCTAAATTGGTCAAAGAAATATTTGAACTTGCCAGAGAAAAAGCTCCTTCAATAGTTTTTATAGATGAAATTGATGCATTAGCTGCTAAAAGAATTGAAATTGGAACCAGTGGAGAAAGAGAAGTGCAAAGAACATTTATGCAGCTGCTTGCTGAATTAGATGGATTCAAACCATTGGATAATGTTAAGATAATTGGTGCTACAAACAGAAAAGATGTGCTAGATCCTGCTGTTATAAGGCCTGGAAGGCTGGATAGATTAATTCATGTTCCTATTCCTGATTTAGATGGTAAAAAACAGATATTTAAGATACATACAAAAGATATGAAACTTGATGAAAGTGTTGACAGTAAAGAAATTCTTGAGAGAATGGAGAATTTTTCAGGTGCAGAGATAAGAGCTGTTTGCACTGAAGCAGGATATTTTGCAATAAGGGAAAAAAGGACTTCTGTTTTTAAAAAAGACTTCTTGAAAGCTATTGATAAAATAAAACAGGATGAAGAGGAAGATAAAGGACATTTACATATGTTTGGTTAATGTAAAGCATTAACAAAATGACCAAAAATCTTTGATTTTTAAGTATGCTTGGTTAGATTAATATTTCCTGAAATTTGTGCAGTGCTACCAAGTTACTTCCGTTCATCATCCTTTCGTCAGATGGTGTTCACCAGGTCATTGCACTGTTGCACTTCAAAAGGATTTTTCCTTTTTTAAGTTTAAAAAATAAAGAAGATATATAAAACTGCTGTTTAATATACAGAAAAATCAATACAAACTCTATATTCTCTTGGTTTAATCTGGCCTGCTTTAACTATCCTTAGGATTTTAAATTTTCTTTTTGCTGAATCACAGGCTTTTTTTATCTTTTCTTTTGCTAAATTGAATTCTTCTTCTTTTAAAAAATCATAAAAATGAACAACTGCTTTTTTGTTTGCTGCTGTTAATGCAGTATCTAAAAAATTTTCTCCTGTTAAGGGCAATGGCATAATAATTCTATCAAATTTCTTTTTTATTGTAGGAATAACTATTCTTACATCTCCTCTGAATAGTTTTATGTTTTCTGTTTTATTCAATTTTACATTTTCAAGAGCAAATTTGTGTGCAATTGGATTTATTTCTATTGCATAAACTTCTTTGGCTTTTGTATTTTTAGCAATAACCAAAGGATATGGGGCAACGCCAGAAAACATAACTAAGATTTCTTCCTCTGGTTTAATCAGTTCAGCAATTCTTTTTCTTTCTGTTGCTAATCTTGGAGAAAAATAAACATCTTCTGCATGAAGTCTTATTCTTACATTATTTTCTTTATATTCTGTTGTTTTTCTTCTTTCTCCTGCTAATATTTTGAGCTTTTGTCTTCTATAAATGCCGCGGTGAATCCCTGCTTTTTTAACAACAACTTTAATTTGTTTATGTAGATCAAGCAGAGTTTCTGCAATTAATTTTTCTTTTTTTTCTAATTCTGCAGGAATTTCAATTATTGCAATATCTCCAATAATATCATAGCTTGCAACCAGGTTTTCTAATTCTTTTTTTGTTAATTTTTCTTTTAGAGATTCTTTAAGTGTTGTTGGTTTTTTCATATTAAACAATAATCAAATAAGTTCCAATTAACATAAGTGATGATATAAATAACCTAAACAAAAGAAATTTTTCATGAAAGAATTTGCCTCCTAATAAAACAATAAATAATGTACTTAAAACCAAAACAGGTGTAACCAAAGATATATAAGCTAAAGATATTGCTTTCAATACAAGCAGATTTTTTATTATAGTTAATAATGCTATTAACAAAGGCAGAAATTTAATTTTTTTAAAACAATTTATTGTATCTTTATATCCATACATAACTATATGTATAATATTAAAATTTACTGCAATAAATAACCATATGAAAAAGAGATAATTAAAAATATCCAGATAATTAGATAAAATATATTTATCTAAAACAGCTGTGATACTAAACAAAAATATAGAAAAAGTAAAATAAAGACTGTATTTAGTTTTTAAAAAATTTTTTATTGGAGCGTATAAATTAGAAAGATTATGGTCTGATTCCAATAAATATGCTGAGATCAACAATATAATTATCCCAATTATTTGTTTTTGTGTAATAGCTTCAGATAAAAAGAAAAAGGCAATAACCGCAACAAAAGCTGGCTTAAAATTTGACAATGGATAAAGCAGAGATATATCCTTGTGTCTTAGGGCTTTTGAAAAAAATAAAATACCTACTGTTGCTATCAAAGAAATAATATAAACTAAAAATAAAACTTTCTTATTAATATTAAAATTTATTAAAGGTATTAAAAATAAAATAAGAACTAACATTGATAAGGATCTTGCTGATTCTAAATTCATGGCATGTACTTTTAATAAAGCTTTTTTTCTAAGTATAATAAAAAAAGTTGAGAATACTATAGAAGCAAAAGCATAAACATACCATGGAATCATTTTATAACCAATCACCTAATCCTTTTTGTTGTTTTTTTGATTCAACTTTTATTAAACTTTCTATTTGTTTTTCAACTCTTTCTTTTGAGAAATCATGTTCTTCAACCAGCAATTCAAATAATTTTCCAGGATTCATTTTTTCTATTTTCATGTTATAATCTTTTTCAACAGGCATTTTTTTGATCAAATAGTAAATGTCCGTCCATGGAAAATCAAAATTTTCTTCCCATTTTGCTTCTTTGAATAAATTATCAAAATCGTGCTCATGTTTTTTAACTAATTTTAATGCGTTTTTTGGTCCAATTCCTTTAACGCCTCCTGGATTATAATCAGTACCTATTAAAATAGCCAGAACAATTAATTGATCTTGGTCAATTTTTAGATTATTTAGATTTTCAGAAAGATTAATTATTTTTGGTTTTATAGTTACATAAGATGCTTTAAATTTTCTTCTTCCTGTTATTGATAGATTTTTAACTAATTTAGGTATTCCATATAATAAACTATCAAAATCTTCACTAACACCTGCAAAAGCATTTTTATCATTTACTATCTTAGATACTTGGGCTTCTCCTTCTGAAGGCGCCTGGACAACAGGCAAACCCAATGCATTAATTAATTCTTTGCTTTCTTTAATCATCTCTGCTGTCAATATAGAAGTTCTTGATGCATATTTTTTCATTAATTCAATATCCTCTCTCTTTTTTGCTTCTTTATATAGTTTTAATGCTTCTTGTTTAGCTGTTTTTCTTTTTTCCCTTTCTTTTTGTTTTAATTCAGGAGGTTTTCCATCAAAAACGAAAGCTAACTTAATCCCGTGATGCATTAGTCTTGTAGTTCTGCTGAATAAACCTGTTAAATGAGAGGTAACTCTTCCTTGGGAATCTTTAAGCAAAGTTCCATCCCTCTGCCTTATTGTTGATAAAAATTGATACAAAAGATTAAAAGAATCGACGGCAAGCATTTTGCCTTTTAAATCTTCTAGATGGATTTCTTTCGTTAATATTAAATCTTTTAGATTAGTTCCCATTTTGCTAGATTTTTTTAACAACAAGCCCTTTTTTGAATTCAGTATTCAATAATTCCTCTGCTTTTTTAGTCAAATTTCCTGTCATTAGAAATAAAACAGGCAATTTTTTAAATTGGCCTTGTACAAAAGCATTGCTCAAATCAGTGTTAGTTATGGTTTTTTTATTTTTGGCTTTGCAGTAATATTCTAAATCTCCTACAACAGAATAAAATTTTATAACAGCATCAATTTCAGAATTTTTTCTGATAATATCATATTCAACAATCTGAATTTTCTTTTGATTAAAGTAATTTTGAAGTTTATTTAAAAAAGAATCTTGTTTTTTAACTATTATTTTCTTTTCTTTTATTTCTTCATTTAATTTTTTCTGCTGTTCTATTGGTTTTTGTTGTGGTTTTGGTTTAATTTCTTGTTTTGGTTCTATTTTCTTTTCTGGCTGCTTTTCAATTTCCTTTGTTTCTTGTTTTTGTTGTATTGGTTCTTTTGGTTTTTCAATTTCTTTTGGTGGCTGCAACTGCAATTTGATTAAAGTGCCTGCTTCATCATTACTTAGCAAGTACCATTTCCAGAATAAAATCTTTTCGTTGTTAATAGTGATGTGTAGCGGAACTGCAAAATCTTTTATTGATCTTAAAGCAACTCTAATGACTGGCTCTAATTTGTCATCTTTTAGTGTCTTTTTTTCTTTCAAAAGATCAAATGCTTTCTTTTCTTTATCATTAAGATACTTATAAAATTCTTGCAGCCTGGATTCTTGTCCTGGAAGGTAATAAACAGGTGTTCCTCCAACTTTAGTATGTGAAATCTTCAGTTTATTGCTGCTGGCTAATTCAGAAAGATGAGCAGAAGCAAATAAAATATTTGTTTCAATTACCTTAGCAATATCATTAGGTATTACTGGTCCTTTTATTTTAATAGTATTTAAAATAGTTTCTTGATTGGACATGAAAAAAATTAAGAATTCATTCTTTATATATTTTTTCTAAGTTAAGGCCTAACCCATTTAATCTCATAATAGGTAACATCTCCTTCATCATCAACTATCCCAATCAGTAATCTTTTCTTAGTGCTGTGAGCAACTCTGTTTTTTGCTGCAAATTCATACCAAGTTAAAGTTTCACCTTCATGGACAGGATAAACAATCCATTTTGCATGGGCTTCTCCTGGTTTAACACCTCTGTCATAAATCCTGAAATCAGCACCAAATTTCAAAGCTGTCTTGATTATATAACCTCTGTTTCTTATATCTTTGAAAACACAATATCTTGTCCAAAAATTTGGTTCAACTTTTTTTGCTTTTTTAAGAAATTTCTCAAAAGTAAGTGGTTTGTTTTTTCCATCTAAAACTTTTAATTTTCCTTTTTCAGTAAGATAAAGAGCCTCTAAAAGAGACAACTGTACTTTTCCGTCTTCCAATAAGTTACCAAATCTATTTTGGTTGTAAAATTCCCTAGCTTCATTAGTAGATTCAGTAATAATTCTTTCTCTGGCAAATATCGCTTTTACAATTATTTTTGGTTTTGGTTCTTCCTGTTTTTCTACTTTTTCTGTTTTTTTCTTTCTTGGCATATTAGAGAAATATTCTTCATTTACTTAAAAAACTTTCGTGTTTAAAAAAGATTTATATAGTTTTAGATTAAATTAATGGTAAGATGCAAATCATATTTTTAGGAACAAGTTGTGCAATGCCAACAAAGGAAAGAAATCATATCTCTATTTTTGTTAGTTATAGCAGTGAAGGAATTTTGTTTGATTGTGGGGAGGGAACCCAAAGACAATTAAGGATAGCTGGAATAAAACCAACAAAAATAACTAAAATTTTAATTTCCCATTGGCATGGAGACCATACATTTGGACTTCCTGGCTTGATCTCAACATTAAGCACTTCAGAATATACAAAAACATTAAGGATATATGGACCTAAAGGCACAAAGGAATTTATCAAGAACATATTCAAATCAGCTGTATTTGAAAACAGAATAAATCTTGAGGTAATAGAGATAAAGGAAGGTGTTTTCTTTAATGGAAAGGATTACCAGTTAGAAGCTTATCCATTAAAACATAAAACAGAGACTTTAGGATTTAGATTTGTTGAGAAGAATAAAAGAAGAATTAATGTTCCTTTTATTAAAAAAATAGGAATTCCTGAAGGCCCTTTGTTAGGAAAATTACAAGAAGGCAAATCAGTTACATGGAAAGGCAAGAGAATTTCAGTAAAAGAAGCAACTTATACTGTTAAAGGGAGAATAATTGCTTATCTTGCTGATTCAATCCCTAATAAAAATAGTTTGAAGATAGCCAAGGACGCTGATATTCTTATAGCTGAATCAACATATACAAGTGAACTGCAGGAAAAGGCAGATCAATATATGCATATGACTGCAAAGGAAGCAGGATTAATCGCAAACCAGGCAAATGTTAAAAAACTGATATTAACTCATTTTAGTACAAGATATAAAGATACTCATGTTCTGGAAGAAGATGCAAGAAATGTTTTTGATAATGTTGAAGCTTCAAAGGATTTTATGAAGGTTAATTTATAAAATGAAGGAAATCCATAAAATAGCTGCTGTTGTAATAAGAGATAATAAATTTTTAATGGTCAGAAAGGTAGGAAAAGATATTTGGACTAATTTAGGAGGAAAACCAGAACAAGGAGAATCTGAAGATCAAACTTTACTTAGAGAGATTAAAGAAGAGATACATTGTGATGCAGAAATCATAAAAAAACTTGGAGACTTTAAAGCAAAGGCTGTTTTTGATGATGCAATTGTCAAATTATCTACTTATTTAGTTGATTTAAAAGGAGATATTAAATTAGATGATCCTGAATTAGAGGAATGCAGATTTATTTCAAAAAATTATAAAGAAAAGGGAATCAAATTTCCAGAATCAATTGAAAAACAAATACTTCCTTTTTGTATTAAAGAAGGGTTACTGGATTGGTGATAAAATGTCAAGGAAATCTATTGGAATTAATGCAGAAAGAGAATTAATCCATTTATTCTGGAGCAATGGTTGGAGTGCAGTAAGGGTTGCTGGTTCTGGTTCTTCACACTATCCTTCTTGTGATATTATTGCTTCTAATGCTGTAAGAAAGTTAGCAATAGAATCAAAAGTTACAAAAGATAAGGGAAAATATTTCAGTAAAGAGGAAATTGGACAATTAAGAGAATTTTCAGAAAAATTTGGGGCTGAATCTTGGATTGGTATTAAGTTCAAAAATCTAAATTGGTTTTTTATTAGTTTAGAGGATTTAGAGATTGTTGGTAAAAATTATGTTGTTTCTGTTGAACTGGCAAAGAACAAAGGTTTGCTCTTTAATCAGCTTATAAATAGATTTTGAAATTTTGTCTTTGTTTAAATTTTTTTATTTTAATTAAAATAGTTTAATTTATCTCTAATTATAAAATAAAGGAGTATTTTTAATTATTTAAACTAAAAGGGTAATAATCTTGCTTATTTTTAATTTTAATTAATTTAAATTGATTTTAGAAAAACCTAAGATTTTTAAAGTTTATTTTCCATAATATAGTGGTAATGAGATTATCAAATAATGTAATTGAAGAGGTAATAGCAAAGGTAGCTGGCCAGGATGTGATTCCATTAGTTATGGCTTTGAAGAATAAAAAGAATGTAAGTGAGTTTAAGCTTGCAGATTCAATAAAACAAGAGGTTAACACTACAAGAAATATGCTTTACAGACTTTATAATGCTAATCTTGTTTCATTTATCAGAAAAAAAGACAAGAAAAAGGGGTGGTATATTTATTATTGGACATTTGATATGAAAAGAGCAAGATATTTGATTTCTGAGTTAAAGAAAAAAAGATTAATAAAATTAAAAGAAAGACTAGCAAGAGAGAAAGAAGGACAGTTTTTTCTTTGTGAAAATAAATGCATAAGATTGGATTTTGACCAGGCGATGAATTTTGAATTCAAATGCCCTGAATGCGGCCAGATCATACATCAAGAGGATAATAGAGAATTGATAGAAAAGATAGAAAAAGAGATTCAAGAATTAGAGAAAGAAACAAATGAGAAAGAAGTAAAAGTTATTAAGAATGTAAAACTTAAATCTAAAAAAGTTAAGAAGAAACCAATAAAATCAAAAAAGAAAGTGGTAAAGAAAAAGAAAAGATAATTTAATTCTTAAAATATTTATTCTCCAAATATTTTTGCTTGCCTTTTCTGAAAATTCTTAAATGATTCTTCCAATCTGTTCATTTTTTGCCCTAAATAAATTAATAATTGTTCACGCCCATTATAACTCTTTTGCATACGTTTTGGATTTAATTCAGTATCAAAAGCCTCATGCCTTGACTCAAGATCCTTTAATGTATCCCTCAATCTTTTCATTTCAGCACGAAAATTAACTTTTTGATCTATATTCCATTTAAACCTAAGACCAAGAGCAAGCTTATTTTGATCAGCACTTATTTCTTTATCAAGTTTTATAGAATCCTGAAGCCAGCGAGCCACAGCTACCTCCCATTCTGCTTCCTTGTCTGGAGGAGGTGAAATATTTTGTTCTTTTTTATTTTCTTTTATTTGCGCTTCAACATTTGCCATATCTTTTTCTATTTTCTTCCTCTGTGCAACGAGTTGTGCAAGAGCTTTTGGGTTAGGTTGAACTTTTGATTTTTCAATCTTAGCGCATGAAGCAACTGCTGCTAAAATTGCCCCCAGCGCTGCAAAAACAATCTTGTTGTATGTAGACATTTAAACTATACTAAAAAACTTCTAATATATAAAATTTATCTCTCAAAAAAAGATTATTAAAATAAGGTTAGATTTTTTAAAACATCCAAGGATGTGCTCTTTTAATTTCTTCAACAAATATTTCAGGCTTGTAGATACCTAATTCAGAGATTATTCCAGTAATCAAATCTGGATTAACTTTTTCAAAAGCAAAATTATTAATTTTGATTCCTTTTGGAGCAGTTGGCCATACTTCTTTTGCTTCTCTTTTTTCTATCTCTTCTTCATATCCAAAAACACTTTTTGGGTCAAATTTCCAGCTGTCAGTGCAAACATACAATGAAACATCCCATTTTTCAGCAACTTCTGCAAAAAGCTC